>JAAYPK010000087.1 GCA_012519845.1 Clostridiales bacterium | reverse complement strand
TGCCTTATCTATTGCTGCGTAATCAAATGCTTGTGCATATCCCTTATTTGCTAATACTGTTGTTATTGCAGCTGTAAGTGTTGTCTTACCGTGGTCTACGTGACCAATTGTTCCAATGTTAACGTGTTGTTTATTTCTTTCAAATTTTGCCTTTGACATTTATATTTTCCTCCTTAATACTTTAATAAACTTTGCCTAGCGTATTACATTCTTCCCTGGAGCTCACGATCGGGATTGAACCGACGACCTCCGCCTTACCAAGGCGACGCTCTGCCGACTGAGCTACGTGAGCAATAATATATTGACGTATTCTCAATATACCTTATAAAGTTTACTATCAAATAATTTATTTGTCAATAAAAAAATATTACTTTATTTGTAAGCATTTTTCTAACTTTCTTTTTACCCTTTGAAGTGCATTATCAATGGATTTTGCATGTCTATCTAAATCACAAGCTATTTCTTGATATGACTTGCCATCTAAATAGGATGTTAGAACTTCCATTTCTAAATCAGACAATACTTTCGATATTTCCTCTTGTATATATTCCATTTGTTCTGCTCCTATAAATAACTCTTCTGGATCAGTAATTTTAAAACCTGCAATTACATCTAAAAGAGTTCTTTCGGATTCCTCTTCATAAATAGGCTTGTTCAAAGAAACATAAGTATTTAATGGAATATGCTTTTGTCTTGTAGCAGTTTTAATTGCTGTTATAATTTGTCTTGTTACGCACAATTCGGCAAAAGCTTTAAAAGAAGTAAATTTATCCGCCTTGAAATCTCTTATAGCTTTATAAAGCCCTATCATTCCTTCTTGGTAGATATCTTCTTTATCTGCACCAATTAAAAAATAAGATTTTGATTTTGATTTGACAAAATTCTCATATTTTTCTATCAGATACTCTTGCGCTCTATTATTTCCGTTTTTAGCTTCCACAACCACTTCCTCATCTGACTTACCATAAAATTCCGAATTAACATCTACTGAATATCCTTTTTTATACACTTCTCCCCCTCCCATCCAAAATTACATATCATTTAAATTATACTCTACCAAATACTTTAAAGTCAATTCTCCAAGTTTCCCCTCCTAATCTCCTCTAATTTTTTTAATACTTGGCTATCTACATTATCTTGCAAATGATTTTTATCATTTACTTTTTCTTCTTCTATTTTTTCTATCTTTTTCTGGACATTTATTACTTCATTATAAAATTCTATTGATGATATCCTATTGGCTCCTCTTTGAAATATAGTTTGTTGTTCTAGCCAATCTGATGTTACAACATACACTTCATATTTTCTACCTAATTCATGTACCTCTCTCTCAATATAACTATCAGCTGTGTCACCATCTTTAGTAAAAACTACTTCAAGATTACGGTTTATTATTTCCTTACCTTCTATATTCCCTGTTACCTTATATCCGTCAAATACTAAAATTACTTTGCAATTATTGAATGAACCATAATTGTGTAATATATCAATTAGTTTCTGTCTAGCTCCCTGAAAACTATATTCTTTTTCTTTTTTTAATTCTGGCCAACTATTCAGCACATTATATCCATCAATAAATACTATCTTCACCTGATATACCTCGTTATTTTATTCTACCTTCTAATACTTTATACATCATTATACCACCAGCTACTGAAGCATTTAAAGAGTTTATCTTACCTACCATTGGAATCTTAACAATATAGTCACATTTAGATAAGGTTAATTTTGATATACCTCTTCCTTCACTACCAATTATTAATGCACATGGTCCTGAAAAATCTACGTTGTAACAATACTCTGTACCTGATATATCTGCTGCATATATCCAGACTCCCATTTCTTTTAATTCATCAATTGTTCTGTTAATATTTGTGACTTTTGCAATCTTAACGTGTTCTACTGCTCCTACAGATGATTTGTATACAGTAGATGTTACTCCAACATTTCTTCTTTTAGGAATAATAATACCATGAACTCCACATAATTCTGCTGTTCTTATAATTGAACCTAAATTATGAGGATCTTCTATTTCATCTAAAATAACTATAAAAGGCTTTTCATTTTTATTTTGTGCATACTCAATAATATCACTTACTTCACAATATTTATATTCTGAAACTTTAGCAACTATTCCTTGATGAACAGCCCCTTGGCACATTACATCCAGCTTTCTTTTCTCTACTTCTTTTATTACAAGTTTCTTTTCTCTTGCTAATTTAATGATATTATTTATAGAGCCCTCTCTATGTCCATTAGTAATATAGATACACTCGATAGTTCTATTTCCTTTTATAAGTTCAGAAACTGAGTTTCTACCTACTACTAAATCTTCCCTTTCTTGTGTACCATCTTTTTTTCCCTTTTCACTAAAAATTTCTCTGCTCATATAATATCTCCTTATTTTTATTTAACAATTTCAATACTTTTATTTAAATAGTATTTTAGCCTTTCCTTATCCCCTATTAAATATAAATAACCAATAAGTGCTTCAAACCCTGTTGCCATTCTATAATCTCTAACATCAGCATTTTTAGGTACAGTTGGTGATTTTGCATTTCTTCCTCTTTTAAAGATATTTTTTTCATCTTCTGTCATGCTATCAAGCAATTCATGTATTATTTTTGATTGTCCCTCTGCTTTTACATATTTTATAGCTTCCTTATGAATTTTATGAGCTGATAATTGATTATTTGAATCTAAAACATAATTTCTTATAAACACCTCATAAATCCCATCTCCTATAATTGCTAATTGTAATGGGTTTAGTACTCTAACATCTTCCTTTTTATATTCTCTTATTCTTAAATCATCTAACATTTGACTCTCCCTTAAATAAGGGCCACAGTAAACTGTAGCCCTTACTATTAATTTACCTTTTTCCACCTTATTCCTTGTGGTGTATCTTCAAGAATTATACCTCTTTCCTTTAGTTCATCTCTTATTTTATCAGCTAGTGCAAAATCCTTGTTTTTTCTTGCATTTTGTCTTTCTTCAATTAATTTTTCTATTTCATCTTCAAGACTTGACTTAGTTGACTTCTGAAGTATCCCTAAAGGATTCCCAAGTTCTCTAATTAATTGCAATGCAGAATTTATCAACTCTTTTGATGATTCTACAGTTACAGATTTATTTAAATCTTTTGTTAATTCAAACAATACAGTAATTGCATCTGCTGTATTAAAATCATCATCCATTTTCTCTATATATTTATCTCTATATTTACTTAATGATTTTAAATATTCAATTTCATTATCATCCATCTTATCTCTTTTTACTTCATCTAAAAGATTTTCTAGATTTGCTATGGAATTATATAGCCTTTCCACAGATGCTTTTGCTGATTCTAATAACTCTTTGCTATAGTTTATTTGAGTTCTATAGTGAGCTGACAACATAAAAAATCTTATTACATCTGCATCATATTCCTTTAATACATCTCTAACAGTAAAGAAATTATTTAATGATTTAGACATCTTTTTATTATCAACATTTACATAAGCTGAATGAAGCCAGTAATTTGCAAAAGGTTTTCCTGTTAAAGCTTCACTTTGAGCAACTTCGTTTTCATGATGTGGAAATGCTAAATCCATTCCTCCAGCATGAATATCTATAGTATCACCTAAAAGCTTCTTTACCATACAAGAGCATTCTATATGCCATCCTGGTCTTCCCATCCCCCAAGGGCTTTCCCATGCTGGTTCCCCAGGTTTTTGTACCTTCCAAATTGCAAAATCCATAGGATCTTTTTTTCTTTCATCTACAGTTATTCTTGCTCCTGCTTGTAAATCTTCTAAATTCTGTCCTGATAGTTTCCCATAAGGTTTAAAATTTTTAGTGCTAAAGTATACATCTCCATCTATTTCATAAGCAAATCCTTTATCAATTAGCTGAGAAACAAATTCAATCACATCTTTAATATATTCAGTTGCTCTTGGATTAATTGTAGCTCTTTCTATATTTAATCCATCTGCATCCTTATAGTATTCATCAATATATTTATCTCCAATTTCTTTTACTGTTGTTTTTTCCTCATTAGCTTTTTTTATCATTTTGTCATCTATATCAGTGAAATTTTGAACGAAATCTACTTTATATCCTCTATACTCAAAATATCTCCTTACAGTATCAAATACAATAAATGTTCTTCCATTACCTATGTGAAATAAATTATATACTGTTGGACCACATACATACATCTTTATTTCGCCACTATTAATTGGCTTAAATTCTTCTTTTCTTTTGGTTAAAGTATTGTATAGTTTCATTAATAGAACCCTCCTACTTATTTAATTTTTACATCCTTCTTCTTAAATTCTTCAATGACTCTATCACAAAGCTCTTCTATCTTAATTACTTCATTATCTTTTTCTGCTCTTAATTTAAATTCAATTTGCCCCTCATTAATCTTCTTCCCAACAGTAACTCTCATTGGAATCCCCATTAATTCAGAATCTTTAAACTTAACTCCTGCTCTTTCGTTTCTATCATCCATTAAAACTTCTATTCCTAACTTCGTTAATTCGTCATAAAGTCTTTCTGCTACTTTCATTTGTTCCTCATCTTTTATATTAACAGGAATTAATGATAAATGATAAGGTGCAACTGCTAAAGGCCAAATAATACCATTTTCATCATTATGTTGTTCTATTATAGAAGCCATAGTTCTAGTTACACCAATACCATAGCATCCCATTAAGAAAGGCTTTTCTTTACCATTCTCATCTATAAAATTACCTTTCATTGCTTCTGAATATTTTGTTCCTAATTTGAAAATATGTCCAACTTCTGTCCCTCTAGAAATAGTTATATCTCCACCACATAATGGACATTTTTCCCCATTAGTAACATTTCTAAAATCTCCAACTACCCCTTCAAAATCTCTTTTATAATTTACATTTTCATAATGATAATCTGTTTCATTTGCACCTACTATAAAATTATACATATAAGTAACTTCTTCATCTACTAAAATTTTATCAACATTTAAACCAATTGGTCCTGCAAAACCTACTGCAGCTGATGTAGCTTTCTTTACTTCTTCAGCTGTTGCCATTTCAATATTAATCACTTCTCCTATTGCATTGGAGACTTTAACCTCATTTACTTCTCTATCCCCTCTAACAAGAACTGCAACTATCTTTCCATCAATATTAAATAATAGAGTTTTAACAAACTTCTTAGAAGTTATATTGAAATAACCTTCTAAATCTTCTATGGTCTTTACTCCCGGTGTACTTACTTTTTTTAATTCTTTTAAATCTTCAGCTTCAGCTTTTTCTGGAATAGCAACTGCCTTTTCTATATTGGCTGCATAGTTACAAGCATCACAGAAAACAACATCATCTTCTCCTACTTCTGATTTAACCATAAATTCAGCTGAATTTGATCCTCCAATAGCCCCTGAATCTGCTTGAACACATTTAGCATCTAACCCACATCTATTGAATATTTTTACATATGCATCATGCATTTTATTATATGATAAATCTAATCCTTCTTGATCTTTATCAAAACTATAAGCATCCTTCATTACAAATTCTCTGCTTCTCATTACGCCAAATCTTGGTCTTCTTTCATCTCTATATTTTGTTTGAATTTGATACAGATTAACAGGTAATTGTTTATATGATTTTATTTCATTTCTTGCAATGTCCGTAAAAACTTCTTCATGTGTAGGCCCTAAACAAAAGTCTCTGCCATTTCTATCTTTAAGCCTAAACATTTCATCTCCATATACATCCCATCTTCCAGATTCTTGCCATAATTCTGCTGGTAAAACTGCTGATGCTAAAAATTCCTGTGCTCCTGCCTTATCCATTTCTTCCCTTATTATATCCTCAACCTTTTTAAGAGCCTTTAGTCCTAATGGCATATAATTATATATACCTGAAGCCATTTTTCTCATCATTCCTGATCTTAACATCAATTTATGACTTGCTATTTCAGCTTCAGCTGGAACTTCTCTTAATGTAAGTACTAACATATTTGACATTTTCATTTGCATAATCCTCCATTTACTTATATACTTATAATTTCTTAATAAAATAAAAAAATCCACCCTAAACCTTAGGGCGAATTTACTCGCGGTACCACCTAAATTTGTGCTCTAAAAATGATAACGGTTTTAAACCGATAGATTTTATTCTATAGCTCAGAAGTAGGTTCAAAGTTTTTTGAAAATCTTACAGCCATGGATTTTCTCTCTGAGATTTAACTTCTACTAGTCTTCCTCAAAGCAATATTTATTTGAAAAATTTGTATTATTTATTATAACTTTTAACCTTGTTAATGTCAATTAATTTTAGCTAAATATTCTGCAATAATCAAGTCTTCTGGAGTAGTAATTTTTATATTTGTATATTCTCCATTATATAAATATACTTTCCCCAAATATTTCTCTATAACCATAGTATCATCTGTAACTATAATTCCTTCAGTTTTAATCTTCTCATGACATGATAATATTAAATTATAATCAAATACTTGAGGAGTCTGAACCATAACTAATTCATCACGTTTTAATGTTTCCTTAGAAAAAGAATCATTATCTTTTATTTTTATTGTATCCTTTGGCATAACACCAGGTGCTGCTGCTCCATAAAGCTTTGCAAAATGTATGCCATTTTCTATAATTTCTTTAGATACAAAGGCTCTAGCTCCATCATGAATTAATACAATATCAGATCCACTAGCTTCAATTAATCCATTATATACAGAATCTTGACGTTCTTTCCCTCCACAAACAATTTTATCAACATGTAAATTGTATTTTTCTATAATATTTTCCTTGCAGTATTCAACTTCATCTTTTGGCAAAACAAGAATTATATCATTTATTAATTCACATTCATTAAATTTTTTTAGAGCATAATATAGTATTGGCTTTTCATTTACCTTAATGAATTGCTTACTTATTGTTGATTTCATTCTTTTACCTTTACCACCAGCTAAAATAATTGCTGTAATTTTCATTTGACTTACTCCCATCTTAACAATTAGGTTTTGCAAATATCATTCTTCCAGCTGACGTTTGCAATACTGATGTAACCATTACATCTATCGTATCCCCTATATATTTTCTTCCGTCCTCTATTACTATCATAGTTCCATCATCCAAATAGGCAACACCTTGACTTACTTCTTTTCCCTCTTTAATGATATCCACTTTCATTTCTTCCCCAGGAATTACTACTGGTTTTATTGCATTGGATAAATCATTTATATTTAACACGTCTACTCCTTGCACTTCTGCCACCTTATTTAAATTATAATCATTAGTAATCACTTTTCCATTCATAACCTGTGCAAGCTTAAGGAGTTTACTATCAACCTCTGAAATATTTCTAAAATCGCCTTCCCATATTTGAGTTTCTATAGATATTTCTTTTTGAATTTTATTTAATATGTCTAACCCTCTTCTACCTCTTACTCTTTTTAATCCGTCTTCAGAGTCAGATATATGTCTTAATTCATCTAAAACAAAATTAGGGATTATAAGTGGTCCTTCAATAAATCCAGTTTCACATATTCCAAAAATTCTTCCATCTATAATTACTGAAGTATCAAGTATTTTAGGAATTTTATTTGATACCCCCTTAGATTTTTTCTCCTTAGTAGAAGTATTTCTTCTTAAATTACTAAACAACAATGCAAAATCTTCTTTCTTTTTTAACATTATATCTGCACCAATTATGGCAGAGACTATATTTATTAAAATAACAAGAAGGGGACCAAAATATTTATTTAAATCCATAAGTGGCTTTGTAATCAACCCAATAATTATTAATGATAATAATGCTCCTATTGAACCATATATTATTTCACTTACTGTATATTCTTGAACACCTTTTTCCAAATAATCCACAAATTGACCAATTTTAGAGTACAACATAGGAAAAATTAAATATAATATAATTCCAAATAATAATGTACCAAATAAAATAAAAAGCCCATATCCTATTGAATTGGAGATAATTTTCATTTCTGAAATTGCAGATATATTAAGTAATATTCCTGAGAAAATATATCCTCCTGTTAATCCAATTAAAGTTGCTAAAATCCTCATTATTTTTTTTATCATTATTTCACCTCCCTATTTAATTATTGACTTATTTTATATAATAAATTCCATTTAATCTTATTTTATTGATATTTTATTCAATTATACCATACTTATTTTAATTACTTTCCTTAAAGGTATTTAATAATTACCCCCTATTAATTAAAAAAATAATTAGTTATTATTTAAATGTCCTAAATAATTATATAGTAATTATTGACAATTGCTTTTCTCTTTATTTATACTTAAGTTAAAGCTATACTTCGAAAAGGAGTTGTATATTATGAAAGATATAATTTTCGATGATTTTCAAAATTCTGTAAACGATTCCCTTGTGAGACACAAGAGTATATTAGATTTAATAACTAAATATTCCGAATCTAATTCTCGTGTTAACCGTGCTATTGTAAAATCTGTCACAAACTGTGGCTGTGTAGAAGTACATGCAAAAAAACAAATATTGCCTAAAGATGATTTTAATAATATTACAGAGGAACTTAGTCCACACTTATCAGGAAAACTATGTGATAATTGCCGTGATGTAATTGAAGCAGAAATCGGAAATAATTTATTTTATCTTATAGCCCTTTGTAATAATCTTGATATTAATTTATATGATGTACTTCTTAAAGAAGTTAGTAAAGTTGATACATTAGGTAAATTTATATTTAGATAAAAAAATAATTAATTTCCCTCTGTCTAGCTAAATCAAAAATAATAACAGTTAATAAATAATTTTGTTATAGTAGAAAAAGGGATGTTGCAAAATAAAAAATTAATTTTGCAATATCCCTTTAAATTTAGAATCAATCCTTATACTTTAAATACATTAGTAAAATAACTTTTATTGTTTCAAATAAAAAGATATAGGTCGTAGTGATAATTTACCAACTACCCTATATCTACTAATAGTAATCTTTCTAGCTAAAATTCTCTTTTAAGAGCAATTTGCTCATTAATTTTTTTTATTCCATTTTTTATAGCCATAGCTCTAGCTTCTCCAATTCCCTCTACCATATCTAAATCCTCTATTGTAGCTCTCAATATACAATTGAAATTTTCAAAGTGATTAATGACATTTTCTAATACACTAGATGGTATTCTAGGTACTTTGCTTAATATTCTATAACCTCTTGGATAAACAAAGGTATCCATTAATGATTCCCCTGAATAACCTATTTCTTTAGTTATAGAATCTAAATCTAACAATTCATCTTGAGGTAATTTTTGTATAGCCTTATAAATTTCTTCATAATCTAAACCATCTTTCAAGTAATCCCTAATTAGTAAAATTCCATCCTTTTCAACATGCCTAACTAATTCATTTAACTGCATAGAAATCAATCTACCTTCATTACCAAGCTCTAATATGTACATGTTAATTTCTTCAACTATTCTCATTACCATTTCAGTTCTCTGAATGGTATTTGATACATCATATAATGTTACAAGCTCTTGAAATTCCAATATATTTAAATTATTAGTTACTCTTTCTAACACTGATACATACTTTTCTAATGTTTGAACTGCTTGATTAGCTTTAGCAAGGATTATACTACTGTCGCGTAATACATACTTTATATCCCCTTTATATACAGTAATCATATTCCTTCTTTGAGATATAGCAATAATTATATTCCCAGTTTGCTTAGCTGCTCTATGAGCAGTTCTATGTCTTGTTCCTGTTTCAAATGTAGTTATTGATGAATCAGGTACAAGTTGCGTATTTGCACAAACTATTTTTTTTAAATCGCTACTTAATATTATTGCACCATCCATCTTTGCCAATTCATACACATATGCTGGAGAGTAATCAGCATTTATGCTAAATCCTCCATCAGCAATTTTCATAGTTTCTTCTCCATCTCCTAAAACTATTAAACCACCTGTTTTAGCTCTTAAAATATTCTCTATTCCATCCCTTAAAGGTGTTCCTGGACACATTATTTTAAGTATTTGTTTTATTTCTAAATCTTTCTTTAACCTCATCCTTTACCCCCTTTTAAAATACCTTGTTAATAGCCTCTTTTATATTACTTATTCCTATTACAGATATATTCTGCGTTTTAATTTTTTCTTTATTTCTATATGGAATTAATATATTCCTAAATCCCATTTTTTCAGCTTCCTTCACGATTCTTTCTGCAGAATTAATAGCCCTAATCTCGCCTGTAAGACCAACTTCACCAATTACTATAGTCTTATCAATATTCATTCTTTTGTTTTTCATACTAGATAATAATGCAATTATCAATCCAAAATCTGAAGTAGTTCCACTAATATTTAACCCACCAACAACGTTGACATAAACATCATAGTTATAAAATGGTATTTTTAATATTTTTTCTATTACAGCAAGCATTAAACTAAGCCTTTGATTATCAATTCCCACTGATGTTCTTCTTGGTATTGGTGCATTTGTTTTTGTAACTAATGCTTGAATTTCAATTAAAATTGGCCGTGAACCCTCCATAACCCCAATAACAACTGATCCTTCTTTATTATAATTTGTATCTTCTAAAAACAATTCTGAAGGATTATAAATTTGTATTAAGCCCTCTTGTCTCATTTCAAATACACCTATTTCACTAGTTGTTCCAAAACGATTTTTCATAGTTCTTAGTATTCTGAAATCATCTGTCCTTTGACCTTCAAAATATAAAACTGTATCAACCATATGTTCTAAAACCCTTGGGCCTGCTAGCTCACCTTGTTTAGTAACATGGGCTACAATAAACAAAGGAATATTATTGCCTTTACCAATCCTCATAAGTTCATTAGAACATTCTCTTACTTGAGATACACTTCCAGGGGCTGATGTAATACCTTCTTTATAAATAGTTTGAATAGAATCAATTATTACAAAAACAGGACTTATTTCGTTTATATATGCTTCAATTATGTCCAAATTTGTTTCTGAAACTATAAATAAATTGTTAGTATTAATCCCTAATCTATCCCCTCTTATTTTTATCTGTTCCTCAGACTCTTCTCCAGATACATAAAGGACCTTTCCATAATTTACAGCAATATTATTAGCAGTTTGAATAAGCAAAGTGGACTTTCCTATTCCTGGAGCCCCAGATATTAATGTTAATGATCCTCTTACTAATCCACCACCTAAAACTCTATCAAGTTCCGTTAATCCAGATTTAAATCTTTCTTTCTCACCTGATTTAATTTCGCTTATACTTCTTGGCATATTATTCAATACTATCTTTTTATCTATATTTTTTTTTGTACTTACATCACTTTTAATTTCTTCTACAAATGAATTCCATTCATTACATGATGGACATTTCCCTAGCCATCTAGGTGATTCATAACCACATTGTTGACACACAAATATTGATTTAATTTTTGCCATTTTTATCTCCTAATAATATTTTTTTATAATTATATCATAACATATATATTACAATATAAAGAATTGTTTTCATACATTTAATAAATAATTAATCGCAAATTTTGTATATTTCTATAAAACTCGTAAATACTATAATAAAATAAATAATAAGGAGTAGATTAAATGATTAATAAAAATACCTTGGAAAACCTACATATAAAAGGTAAAAATATCCTTAAGTATGATTGCCCATATAATAGTATTATCTCACAAACTCCTTCTGAACAAGCCATTAATAATCTATTATTAAATTCTAATATAAGTGATTCAAACACAATAAAATAAAATTTGAATATTTATATAAAAAGGGCTATAATTAAATTGTAGAAGTAATAGTGATTATTATTTAATTACTATTTTTAAATAGTAAGGAGGAATATTTATGATAAAAGTTTTTTCAACTACTACATGTCCTTGGTGTGTAAAGGCTAAAAATTACTTAAAATCTAAGAATATAGAATTCCAAGATTTTAATGTATCTGAAGATATGGCTGCTAGAGAAGAAATGGTACAAAAATCAAAACAAATGGGTGTACCAGTTTTAGATATAAATGGTACAATTATTGTAGGCTTTGACAAACCGGCTATTGATAAAGCATTATCTTTATAAATAAAAAAATAGTAGGAGAATTTACTTTAGTAAATTCTCCTATATTTTTTATCTTATATTTATAGCAATTACTTTTGGTCTTGACATAGCTTCAATTGAACTCTTGATTCCTTGTACTCCTATTCCAGAAGACTTAACTCCTAAAAATGGGAAGTTATCTGGCCCTCTCTCTGTTTTATTGTTGATTTGAACAGTTCCAACATCAAGCTTACCAGAAATTTTCATTGCTTTATTTATGTCGTTTGTAAATACTGCTGCTTGTAATCCATATTTAGATTCATTACTAATTTCTATTGCCTCATTAGCATCTTTTACCCTAATAACCGGCAATACTGGTCCAAATGGTTCTTCCCATGCTAATCTCATATCTACAGTTACATTATCAAATAAAGTTGGATAAATTAAATTATCTTTTCTATTTCCACCTAAAATTAGTTTTCCACCTTTTTCAATTGTATCTTTTATTAATCCTTCAACATAATTTGCTGATTTTTCATCTACTAACGGTCCAACCACAACTTCTTCTTCTAGAGGATTTCCTATTTTTAATTTACTAATTTCACTTTTAAGTAATGAAATTAACTCATCTGCAACTTGTTCTTCAACCAATACTCTTTTTATTGCTGTACATCTTTGACCTGAGTATGAAAAAGCACCATCTACTATTTGTTTCGCAGCTAATTTTAAATCTGCATCTTGTAATACAATTGCTGGGTCTTTTCCTCCAAGTTCCATTAATAATGGAACACCAGATGAAATTTTGGAAATCCTTTGTCCTGTATTTGTGCTTCCAGTAAAGTTTATCATGTCAATTCCCGGGTGAGTTACTACATAATCTCCAATTTCACTACCTCTACCAGTAACTGTGTTAATTACTCCTTTTGGTATATTAGCTTCATCCATAACCTTTATAAGATGAAGTGCTGAAATAGCACCTTGAGTTGCTGGTTTTAAAACAACTGTATTACCTGCCATTAATGCAGGAAATATTTTTGATGCTGCTAAATTAATTGGATAATTAAATGGAGAAATAGCTAAAATAACACCTAACGGTTCTCTTTTTATTATTCCCATTTTTTTCTTTGTATATCCTGGGAAACTATCCCCATCTATAAATTCCTCATTGTAACTTTTACCAATATCTGCAGTATACCTTATTATATCTGCAGTTCTTTTAATCTCAGATACAGAACTCTTTTTATCTTTTCCTATTTCCTTTATTAAAACTTCTGCTATATCCTCTGCTTGCTCATCTAATAATTCTGCAATTTTATAAAAATAATTTGCTTTTTCATGGTTTGGCACATCCTTCCAATCCCTTTGCGCTTCTTTTGCTACTTTAATTGCTGAATCAACTTCATCTTTATTCATTGAAGTAATTCTACCTACTAATGAATTATCTATTGGAGAATGAATATCTATAAATTTATCATTTTCCCCAAAAACCCATTTCCCATCTATATAATTTTTATATAAAAAATCTTTTTTCATTTCATTAACCATTATTTACCTCCTATTAAATTTAGTTTCAATTATGCTTTATAAACTTTTCTGCTTCTAATGCTGCAATTGTTCCGTCTGCAACTGCTGTTGTTATCTGTCTATACTCTTTTTCTCTAATATCCCCCGCAGCATAAACTCCCTTAATGTTAGTTGTCATTTTCTCATCTGTTATAATATATCCATTTTTATTTAAATTGATATATCCCTTAAATTCTTCTGATTTTGGTTCTGTTCCTATATATCCAAACACAGCATTTAATTCTAATTCTTTTTCTGTTTTTGTAACTTCATCTCTTAAAATGGCCTTTTCAATAAAATCATTTCCGTCTACATCAATTAAATCTGTATTATATAATATTTCTATTTTATCATTATTTAGAACTTCTTCTAGAAGCCCTTTTTCGCCTCTAAAATAATCATATCTTCTTATTAAATATACCTTTTTTGCGAAATTTGTTAAAAATGTCGCTTCTTCTAGTGCAGAATTACCGCCTCCAACTACACCAATAGTTTTATTTTCATACATTGCACCATCACATACTGCACAATAATGTATTCCCTTACCTTCATATTTTTTTTCATTTGGTATTGGTAATTTTTTTGGTACAGCTCCAGTAGCAATGATTAATGTTTTAGAATTATATATATAGCTCTCTGTCTCGATGATATTATTTCCTTCTTGAAGCTTAATATTAACTACAGGGTCAAATTCATCTATTACAGCGCCTAAACTTTCAGCCTGTTCCTGCATCTTATCAGCCAACTCTACTCCATCAATTTCTTTAAATCCAGGATAATTTTCAATTAAATAACTATTTCTGACTTGGCCACCTAATATACCATTTTCAAGAAGAACAAAATTAAGCTTTGCTCTTGAAGCATATATCGCTGCCGTCAATCCTGCCGGACCTCCTCCTAAAATAACTAAATCTATATTTTTTATTTCCTTATTCATCTCTTCACATCCTCTATAATAATATAATATCACATTTCTATAAATTATTAAATAATAATTATTATTTATTATTATTTATTTTCATACTTTATTATATTTATCTTTCCCAATATATCTATTAAGTATTAAAAAAGGTATATGTCTCAAGTTATTTTGAAACATATACCTTAATTTAACTATTTACTTTTTTCAAGTTCTCTAAAAACTAATCCATTTTTTCCAACAGATACTGATAAACGATCTCCAATATTAACTTTTCCCATTAAAATATCTTCACTTAATTTATCTTCAATTTCTCTTGTAATTATTCTTCTTAATGGTCTAGCTCCATAATTAAGTTCATTTCCTTTATCTATTAAGAATTGTTTGCATTTTGCATTTACTTTTAGATTTATATTGTTTTCTTTTAATCTGTTTAATGTTGAATTTAACATTATATCTACAATTGACAACATATCCTTTTTATCTAGCTTGTGGAATACTATCGTTTCATCTACTCTATTTAAAAATTCAGGCTTAAAACTATTTTTTAATTCGCTCATTATATTTTCCTTCATTTTTTCATAGTCAGATTCCTTATTATCTTCTGTAGTAAATCCCATAGTTCTTTGTTTCTTTAATGTATGTGCCCCTACATTAGATGTCATTATTATTATAGTATTTTTGAAGTTTACTAATTTACCTCTTGAATCTGTCAATCTACCATCTTCCATTATTTGAAGTAAAATATTAAATACATCTGGATGAGCTTTTTCGATTTCATCTAATAGAATAACAGAATATGGCTTTCTTCTTACAGCTTCAGTTAATTGTCCACCATCCTCATATCCTACATATCCTGGTGGAGATCCAATTAATTTCGATACAGAATGCTTTTCCATATATTCAGACATATCAATTCTGATTATACTTTTTTCATCCAAAAACATAGCTTCAGCTAATGCTTTTGATAATTCTGTTTTTCCAACTCCTGTAGGTCCTAAGAACATGAAACTTCCTATAGGTCTATTAGGATCTCTTAATCCTACTCTTGATCTTCTAACTGCTCTAGATACTGCTTTTATAGCTTCATCTTGACCAATAACTCTTTCATGAAGAATATTTTCAAGGTTAATTAATTTTTCACTTTCTTTTTCATTTAATCTTTCTATTGGAATTTTAGTCCATGATGAAACAACTTGTGCAATATTTTCCCTAGTAACCTCTAATTCTTCGTCTTCTTTTTGACTTTTCCAAATTTTTTTATTCTCATCTAATGCAATTCTTGCTTCTTTTTCTTTATCTCTTAGCCTTGCAGCCTTTTCAAAATCTTGCATTCCTATTGCTTCTTGCTTTTCTTTTGTAATTTGTTCAATTTCATCTTGTATCAATTTCAAATTTGGTGGAGCCACATAACTATTTATTCTTAATTTAGCCGCTGCTTCATCCATTAAATCAATTGCTTTATCTGGCATAAATCTATCATTAATATATCTATCTGAAAATTCAACTGCTGCTTCTAGAGCTTCATCTAATATTTTTACTCCGTGATGCTCTTCATATTTCTCTCTAAGACCTTTTAGCATTTCTAATGTATCTTCATTTGATGGCTCCTCAACAGTAATTGGTTGAAATCTTCTTTCTAAAGCTGAATCTTTTTCAATATTTTTCCTATATTCATCTATAGTTGTAGCACCAATACATTGAATTTCTCCTCTAGCAAGAGCTGGTTTTAAAATATTAGCAGCATCTATGGCACCTTCTGCACCACCTGCCCCTATTATAGTATGGATTTCATCAATAAAAACAATAATATTCTTATTTTCTCGTAATTCCTCCATTACTTTTTTTAATCTTTCTTCAAACTCTCCTCTATATTTTGCACCTGCAACCATAGAACTTATATCTAAACTAATTAGCCTTTTATTTTCTAATATATCAGGAACATCACCTTCCGCTATTCTTTGTGCTAATCCTTCAATAACTGCTGTTTTACCTACTCCTGGCTCTCCTATTAAACATGGGTTATTTTTTATTCTTCTACATAATATTTCAAGAACTCTTTCTGTTTCTTCTTTTCTACCTACAACTGGATCTAATAATCCTTCTAAAGCCAACTGAGTGAAATCTCTGCTATATTTATCTAACATTCCAGTATTAGATTTTTTGTTACTGTTATTATTAGCATTCTCATTTTTTAACTCTTCAGCATCTTTACCTGACAAATAGCTTAATAGCTCATTTTTAAGTTGAATTGTATCTACATTTAACCTAGATAAAATTGTAAAAGCTACTCCATCCTCTTGGTTTATTAACGCTAACAATAAATGCTCTGGACTAACATATATGTGCCCTAATTTCTTAGCTTCAACAAAGCTTTCATCAAAAAGCCTCTTAGTTCTAGGAGTTAATAATAACTCTCCCTTAGGCATAATGCTATCACCAATGCCAATATAATCCTCAACTAGATTTCTTACTCTTTCTAATTCTACTCCGTACTTTCCAAGCAATTCCTTTCCGTAACCATTGTCAAATAAGATTCCAAGAAGTATATGTTCAGTACCTATATACCCATGCTTGAAATTCTGTGACTCCTTTTGAGCTGCAATAATAACCCCTTGAGCTCTTTCTGTAAATCTTCCATAAGTCATATATATCCCTCCTTTACTTAAGTATTAATTAGTAATTCTCTAATTATTTTACATCTTTCAATATCTAAATTAATTATTTCTTTATTTATATTCATTTTCCTTGTTATACTTGAATTTCTAGAATTAATTGTTATCTCATTTATAATTTTTTTATCAATATCAATTAACTTTAATTCTATCCCTAATCTAACATCAGAAATTAATTGTAATGATTCTTGAGAAGTTAGCTTTCTAGCATATTTTAATATTCCATAGGACCTATATATTCTATCTTCAAAATCAATTTCATTTTTTACTAATATTTCTTCCCTAGCTTTTTTTTCTTCTTTTACTAATTCAAATATATATTTTTGCATTTTTAGTAAAATATCTTCTTCTTTTTTTCCTAATGTTGTTTTGTTTTTTATAGAATATAGATTGCCATAACATTTTGAATCTTCTTTATATATAGCTTCAAGCAAAATACCTTCTTGATAAAGATTTTTGCTAATTTCATCTATTTTTTTATTATAGGTCAATATTGGCAAATGAATAACTGCTGATACTATTAATCCAGTCCCTACATTATTAGGGTTCATAGTTAAATATCCAAAAGTTTCACTAAATGAATAATTATATTTTTTTGACAAGGTATCTTCAACCTTCATAGCAAATTCATATTCATTGTTTAAATCTAACCCACCACTTATACATTTAATTGCAATATGATCTTCTTCATTTAACATTATACTTATAGTATTTTCATTATTTATAATAAATGCGCCCTTATCTTTTCTTTCTAAAAGTTTTTTACTAATTAACTTTTTTTCCACATATTCTTCTATATCATTTGAATTTTGTTCCCAAATTTTTATTAGTTGTGGAGCTTCATTAGTAAATTCAGCTGAAAATAATTTATAAACATTATCTATATTTTCTTTTGCCTCTTCAATATTTTGCTTGTTTATAAATTTTTGATTTTTAAAATTTCGTAATAATTTCACACTGCTATTTACTATAATATCTTCAGGGTTTGATTTATATTTTATCCAATTTTCCATAACCATCCCCCTTTTTAATCTTATTTATTTTATCTCTAAATATAGCTGCTAACTCATATTCTTCTTCATTTATAGCTTTCCTTAAATTTATTTCTAAGGTATCTAACTCATTTATTTCAGAAGTTTCATCATTTATTATTTGGGGAGTCTTTCCCTTATGAATTATATCCTCTTGTGATTCTTTTAATACTGGTTTCAATAACTCCGAAAAATTTTCATAACAATCAGGACATCCTAATAATCCTGTTTCTTTAAATTCTGAAAATTTTGTACCACAATTTTTACAAACTAATTCAATTTTCATATCCAATTTTTTGCTATTTGATTGGAATATTTCATCAATTATATTTCTAAACTGTTCCCCATTCTTATCTATATTGAATAAATATAGGGGATTTTCAGTAATTTCCTTCATGCATTTTTCACATAAGCACATTTGAGATTTTTCTCCATTTACAACTCTTATTAAATGCACTATTGCTGTATTTTTCTTACATCTTTCACATAACATTTTTAATCCCCCTTTATTGAATAATTGCTACAAGCATTCCTTTTAATATATCTGCTCTAAGCTTATTTTTATCTTGAACTGATGATAAAGTTCTATCGTTTACGGCCATTTTCATTATTTTAAATTCTCGTTCATTTATTAAATCTATGTCATATAAATTTGATATCACTGATATTGCATTATGATATGTTATAGTATCTCCAATAGCATCATATATGATTTTGCTTCTTCTTTGAGTTTGAGTATCATCATATGCAATTTGTTTAATTGTAATATGACCTCCTCCACCTCTTCTACTTTCAATAATATAACCTTTATCATATGTAAATCTTGTAGTAAGAACATAATTTATTTGAGACGGTGCACATCTAAATTGGTCTGCAAGCTCGTTTCTTTGAATTAACACTTGCTCTCCATCATTTTCATTAATCATTTCTTTAATAAAATTTTCTATTATATCTGAAAGTCTTGCCATAACTTCACCTTCTTAATCATTTTGTTTTTGACTTACTTTGACTTATATATATAATAATATTTTTTTTTATTTTTATCAAGTATTATAATAATAAAATTATCTTCACAAAAAACACAAGTTAAAAGTTAATATAATTTCTTAAAGGATAAAAAAAATCGCCCAAAGGCGATTTTTTTTATTATTCTTGAACTGGAGCTCCTACTGGACAAACTCCTGCACAACTTCCGCAATCTATACATGTAGCAGCATCTATTTCATATTGAGAATCTCCTTGAGATATAGCTCCTACTGGACATTCAGCAGCACATGCTCCACAACTTACGCATGAATCGTTTATTGTATATGCCATTATATAAACACCTCCTAGAATTAATGTTCTTTCTACCACCTACATTTTAACATGTTTATGTATATTTTGAAAGTATTTTATTTAATTAACTTATTAACCTTTAGATCACCACATATCCTATATTTTCAACAGTTTCTATTATTTTATCTAAACATAAAAAGGTTTCATTATAAATAATTTGAATTTCTTTTTTTTCTAAAGATATTTCATATGCTATTATTCCATCTAACTTAGAAATAACTTTTGAAATATTCTGTATATCTTTCTGTGTATTTAATTGATAAACCTTTATTTTAGATTTCATTTTATCCTCCTACTTTTCATTAATTAAATTCTTAATTAATTTTTTGTCTTCTTCAGATTCTATTTCTAATCGGATATTCTTTTCATCCACAACATCTTCATAACTTCCTTTAATCAACTCAATATCGTTAATTTTAAAGTTCTCTATTACTTCTTCATCATTTTTCTTAAGTTTTACTCTAACTGATTCCTTAACAATATTATTATTAATTACTTCTCCATTACCTAATACTGTCTTTACTATAGATCCTACTTTTGGTAGTCTTTTTCTAATTTCTTCGTATGTTTCTTGCTCATAATTTAAACAGCACATTAATCTTCCACAAATACCTGAAATTTTAGTAGGATTTAGAGATAAATTCTGCTCTTTTGCCATCTTAATTGATACTGATGCAAAATCACCTAAAAAAGTTGTACAGCACATAGGTCTACCACAAGGTCCAAGGCCTCCAATCATTTTTGCTTCATCTCTTACACCTATTTGTCTAAGCTCTATTCTTGTTTTAAATACCGTTGCTAGATCTTTAACTAAATCTCTAAAATCTACTCTTCCATCTGCAGTAAAATAAAATATTACTTTATTATTATCAAATGTATATTCAACATCTATTAATTTCATTTGAAGCTTATGCTCTTCAATTTTTTTAAGACATATATCAAAGGCCTCTTGCTCTTTCCCCTTATTTTCCTTATGTTTTTCAATATCATTTTTATCTGCTATTCTTATTACAGGTTTAAGTGGTGCTACTATATTTTCCTCATTTACTTCTTTTATCCCAATGACACATTCCCCAAATTCTATTCCACGTGCTGTTTCAACTATTAAATAATCATCTTTTTTTATATCTAAATTATTAGGGTCAAAATAATAAATCTTTCCTGCTCTTTTAAACCTAATTCCAACAATGTTTACCATTTATTAATCCTCCAAAAATTTTATTAACATCATACTTATTCCTGCTAAAAAACTGACATTGTTATTAAAGTAATTTCTTGTTTCATTAATGTCATTAATCATACCGTTTAATTTTCTATATGACATTTCTTTTGATAATTCATTTACTTCTTCATATTTATCTATATTAATTATTCTTTCTTTATTGTCCATTTCTTTATTTACAATAATATCTCGTATAAAAGACACTAATATCCTTATAATATTATCTTTTTCGTTCTTAAACTTATTAAACTTATCTTCAAATTCTAAAATATTTAAACTATTTCCTTTTGATACTTCACATAGTAAATCAACTACTATATTCCTTAAATCACTTAAATCCTTATTATATAATATTTCTTCTGCTCTTCCAGGAATACCCTCACCATAAGATAATGCTAACTTTATCTGTTTTTCATCTTCAATCTTAAGCTTATTTAAAAACTTTTTCATTTCATCTTTATTCAGAGGTGTTAATTTATAAATTTGACTTCTAGATTTAATTGTATCTAGCATAAGCTCCAAACTTTCACTTAATATTATTATATATACCCCATTGGGAGGCTCTTCTATAGTCTTTAATAAAGCATTTTGTGCTTGTATTGTCATTTTGCTGCCTTTATGAATTATTATTACTTTCTTATTTCCTTCAAATGGCTTTTTATTAACTTCATCTATTATTTCTCTGACTTCATCTACACCAAGTGATGCTTTCTTCGGACGAAAGTTAATTATATCTGCATACTCAATATCATTTGTTTTTTCTAAAATATTCATTGCAAATTTTCTTGCTATTAAGCTCTTACCTATTCCATCAGGCCCAATAATAAGATGAGCATGAGAAAGTTTATTGCTTTTTATTCTTGCTGAAAATCCATCTATTATATTTCTAAACCCAATAAACTCTGTCACATGTCTCACACCTTTCTTATATTAAAACTTTATAATACATTATAGCTTTAAAAATTGATCAACATCAATAACAAATACATTTGCTCCTCCAACTTCAACTTCGATAGGATATTGCATATATACTCCTGTATCCCCTGTAAAAGGTGTAGGTGAAACTATAACTTCTTTTCTTTTCTCGCAAGTATCTTTAATTATTTTTATTACCTCGTCTACCTTTTCTTTATTAACCCCTATCATTAATGTAGTATTCCCTGATTTTAAAAATCCTCCAGTAGTGGCTAACTTTGTAACTCCAAATTTATTTTTAGTTAATTCTTCAATTAAATCTCCTGAATCATCATCTTGTACCACAGCAATTATTAATTTCATATTTTTGCCCCCTCATACCATTATTAAACATGTATATATTTTATCATAAATATATATTATTACATTATATAATCTTTAAGTATTTTTATAACTTCATTAAAAACTTCATCAATACTTCTGTTTACATCAATTTTCTTAATACGATTTTTATTATTATTATAAACTATTTCATATCCTTCTCTGACTTTATTATGAAAATCTATTTTTTCTAAATCTAATCTGTTAACTTCTCTACACTTATCCTTGTTTATCCTCTCTAATCCTATCTTAGGATCAATATCTAAAAATAAAGTTAAACTTGGCATATAATCACCTATAGCAAATTTGTTTAACTCTAAAATTTTATCTATTCCAAGTCCTCTAGCATATCCTTGGTAAGCTAATGAAGAATCAATAAATCTATCACAAAGAACAACTTTTCCATCTTTTAATGCTGGAATAACTTTTTCTACAATATGTTGTCTTCTTGCTGCTGCATATAATAATGCCTCAGTTATCCCATCCATACTTGTATTATTAGAATCTAAAATTATATTTCTAATATCTTCTGATATTTTAATTCCACCTGGTTCTCTAGTTTTAATACAAGAAATATTATTATCTTCAAGCCATTTATAAGTTTTATCTATTAATGTGCTCTTTCCTGATCCTTCTCCACCTTCAAAAGTAATGAAAATTCCCTTTTCCATAAATAAACCTCTTTCGTATTTAAATCTATATTTTATTATACCATCTATTTTTATTACGATTAAAATTTTATGACTTTTTATATAAATAATTTTTTGTATTTTGAGAAAACTAATATAAAAGCTTTGTGGGAGGCGTAAATATGAAACAAAAAATCATATCATTTTTAAATAATATAGAAGATGACATTTCTGCTCTTTGTAAATATATATATAATAATCCTGAAGAAAGTTTTAAAGAACAAAACTCTTCAACATATATAACAAACATGCTTGCTGATTACAACTTTACTATTGAAGAAAATTTATTAGATATTCCTAATTGCTTTATTGCTAAAAAAGGTTCTGCTCACCCTAAAATATGCTATCTTTGTGAATATGATGCTGTTAAAGACAAAGGCCATTTAACTGGTCATAATGCCCTTACTGCAATTTCAGTTTCTGCTGCATTGGCCCTTGGCAGTATCATTACTGAAATAGGTGGTTCAGTAATGTTAATTGGTTGTCCTGGGGAATACTTAGGTGGAACTAAAATTACATTGACTAAGCAAGGTATATTTGATGATATTGATATTGTTATGGAATGTCACCCTTCTACTAGTACTGCTGAAAGTGGCACTTCCTATGCCATTATTGCTTTATGCATTAGTTTTACTGATTTTAGTGAATTAACTTTCTTAAACAGCAATAAATATACTCCATTGGATGCATTATTATTAACAATACACACAATAAACTCACTTTCAAAGAGTTTTCCAAATGACTCAACTGTAAACTATATTATTTCAAAAGGTGGAGAAACTCCATCTTTAACTCCAAATATATCAGAAGCAAAGTTTTATATTCGTGCTAAGGATTCTGTAACTACTGAATATATTGAGGGTAAACTAAGAAATATTGCTCTACACATCTCAGATTTAACAAATATTAAATGTAATATTAATTTATACGAGCAGCCAAATGAAGAATTAATCACAAATAAAACTTTGAACAGACTTTTTACTCATAACTTGAAAGAAAGTGGCATAATTAATATCAAACCTCCAAGAAATATTAATGCTGGTTTAAGCATTGGAACTGTTAGTAAAAAAGTTCCATGTATACATTCTTATATTGGTATAACTGAAAATACTAATGTTAAATATGGTAGCAATGATTTTAAAGAAAGCACAATTAAAAAATTTGCATTGGATCAAATTAAAAAAGCAGCTACAGCCTTAACATTTACTGGATATGACTTAATTAAGAAAGAATCTTTATTAACTGAAGTTAGAAATTGTTTTTATACAAAAGAAGAATAGGGAACATCCCTATTCTTCTTTAACCTCTATTTACTAGTCTATTTATTAACTTTATACTAGGTTTAAAATCAAATTTCTTAAACTCTCCATTACTTGTACTATATATACAACATCCTAAATTATTATGTATTATTTCACAACTATAATTTTTATTAGATTTTATTTTTAAGTTTTTAGGCATGTTTTTTTTGCTTCCTACATACACAATATCATTTATATTAATACTTAATAAATTCTTCTCCTCTTGTCCCAATATCCTATTAATTATTAACTTAGATCCAACGATAGAATATTTATAAAATTTCTTGCAATTAACAATCTCTAGTAAAATAACTAATGTAAATGTTGAAGCCATTAAAATACGACATACCTTATTAAATAGTAAACTATCAATATCTAATATTACTAAAGCTTTATTCAAATAAAGCATACAAATTAAAAATAATAATACTATTATTATTGAATGAGTTCTTTTCCTACCTACAACTTCTTTATGCATACTTTTCCCCCATAATTTTATCTTCTCTAGTGATTATACAAATAATAATATTTATTATCCACTTCAATATTTGTTGATATTTCATAAGAATCATCTTAATAATTAATTTAAACCATTTTTGCTTTACATACTTATTATTTGCTTGTTATTAATCCATTTTTTGTTCTATAATTTATATTAAGATATTAAAATTTACAAATATGAGTATATAGTATAATATAATGTATGGAGGTGACTTCTATGATACAAATTTATAAGTCATTTGACGAGAAAAGTTCTGAATTAAAACTATTAGAAAATGTTGAAGCTGATTGCTGGATTAATATTATTGCACCATCTGAAGAAGAATTGATTTTTATATCAAAAAAAACAGATGTCCCTATAGAAATATTAAAAGCACCTCTAGATGATGAAGAAACATCTCGTATTGATATTGAAGATAATATTATAATAGTTATTGTAGATATACCATTTACTGAAATGGAAGACAATTCACTTACTTATGATACTTATCCCTTAGCAATTATACATACACAAAATCAAATAATTACGATTTGTTTAAAAAATAGTAAAATACTAACTGACTTTGTTAATGGTAAAATTAAATCATTCTTCACTTTTAAAAAATCAAGATTTATATTACAAATTCTAAATAGAGTTGCAACTTACTATCTTCTATATTTGCGCCAAATAGATAAGAAAAGTCTTATGATTGAAAAACGACTTCATCGTTCAATGAAAAATAGAGAATTAATTCAATTACATTCTCTTGAGAAGTCTCTTGTATATTTTTCAACTTCATTAAAAGCTAATGAGATTACATTGGAAAAAATGTTGAAATTAGATATTATGCAAAAATATGAAGATGATAAAGACGTTTTAGAAGATGTTATTATTGAAAATAAGCAAGCTATTGAAATGACTGAAATATATAGTAATATTCTAGCTAGTACAATGGACTTCTTTGCTTCAGTAATATCTAATAATCTTAATATAGTAATGAAGGTATTAGCATCAGTTACTATATTAATGTCAATTCCAACAATAATTTCAGGTATTTTTGGTATGAATGTACCTCTACCTTTAACTGATGAATTTGTACAAAATCCATTGCCTTTTTTATGTATAATAGCAATGACATTGTGTATATGTATAGTTGTTGCATTTTTCTTGTTTAGAAAAGATACATTTAAATAGCATATTAATTTTATTATCATATTATATATTACAACTTAAGAAGGCTTTAGCCTTCTTTTTTTAGGAGTTATATATGATAAAAGGGACTTCTCTAACTAAAAATTCAACCATTGGTATTATAGCACCTGCTTCTAAAGAAGATATTAATAATGTTAAAGAAAAAATTACTACCTTTTCAAATTTAGGATTTAAAGTTAAATTAGGAAGGTATATATATAATAGACATAGTTTTTTTGCTGGAAGTGATTTGCAACGTGCTAAAGATATTCAAGATATGTTTCTTGATAAATCTGTTCAAGGCATAGTATGCCTTAGAGGAGGTTATGGCTCTGTTAGGGCCTTAGATTATATAGATCCTAACATCATAATAAGCAATCCTAAGATATTATGTGGTTTTAGCGATATTACTGCACTTCTTAATTATTTTTCTTCATTTGGTCTAATTACTTTTCATGGTCCTATGATAAATTCTGACTTCAATGACAAAACTACTTTTAATTCATTTTTAAATGTACTTTCTACCAATAAAGCTAATTATAAATACGATCTAAATGCTATGGATTCTATCTCTATTATTAATGGAAGATCTTTTTCAGGTAAGATCGTAGGTGGAAACCTTTCTGTCCTTTGCTCCCTAATTGGAAGCAAATATTCAATTAATACGGCAAATTCCATATTATTATTAGAAGATGTTAATGAGGCACCTTATGTTATTGATAGATTATTAACTCAACTTATTAACAATAATATTATACTTAATTGTTCTGGGATTATTATTGGTTATTTATCTAATGAAAAAAATTATAATAAAAATATATCTAAATTTTTTCTTGAAAAAACAGTAATAGATAGACTATCTTATTTTAATATACCTTTAATATTAGGATTTCCATTTGGACATAATTATCCAAATTTAACTATCCCTATTGGAGCTTATGCCACTTTTTCCTACGATGAAAACTCATTAATAATAAATGATAGTTTTTTACTATAAAAAAAAACTTAGTAAAATCATTTTATTGATTTTACTAAGTTTACTTTGGAGGCGCCACCCAGATTTGAACTGGGGATAAAGGTTTTGCAGACCTCTGCCTTACCACTTGGCTATAGCGCCATACCTGGTGGCTCGACCAGGAATCGAACCAGGGACACGAGGATTTTCAGTCCTCTGCTCTACCGACTGAGCTATCGAGCCACACTACCTGGCAACGTCCTACTCTCCCACACAGTCTCCCGTGCAGTACCATCGGCGCTATAGAGCTTAACTTTCCTGTTCGGAATGGGAAGGAGTGTTTCCTCTATGCCATCATCACCAGATATTCA
This sequence comes from Clostridiales bacterium, assembly GCA_012519845.1. Lineage (GTDB taxonomy): Bacteria > Bacillota > Clostridia > Clostridiales > Clostridiaceae > Clostridium. The sequence continues at coordinate 3 of JAAYPK010000087.1, read as the reverse complement.
CTT
>JAAYPK010000086.1 GCA_012519845.1 Clostridiales bacterium | reverse complement strand
CATCTTTAATATTATAATATATTATGAATAATATTGGTAATACAATAACAATAATTTCAATTCCTATTGGATTAATAACTTTATTTGTTACGAATAATAATTTATTTACTAGAATATCTGAAATTTCGTTAAAGTCTAATGAGTTTCAGCTAAGAATAGGGTATTTAGAAGATGTGTTTAATTTCATAAAAATAAATCCAATGGGTGGTGGGATAAATACATACATGTATAATCAAGGGTCCTTTCAAACAGGATATTATGATGTAAGGTATGTTCATAATTCATTTGGTCAAGCATTATATGATATGGGGTGGTTAGGACTAATAGCCTTTATTGTTTTATTTTTAGTTGGAATATTTGTGATTTTAAAGGGGAATAATCAAAAAAAATATATCTATTTAGCATTATATTTAACTGTTTATTTTCATAGTATATTAGATTTTGACTTTGCATATTTATTTACATTTTTAGTTTTAGCTATTATTTTAGCTTTTAATGGTAAAGATGATTTTGAATTAAAAATAAATAGTAAATTAATAAATATTCCTATAGTAATAATTGGTGTATATATAGGTATTTCATCCTTTTTTCTTTTTATGGCAAATAAAAACTATAAAGATGGCAATTATAATGTAGCAATTAAATATGCAGATATAATCGACAAAATAACAGTATCTGATAACCTAGGAAAAGATATTAAAATAAAATCTCATATAGCACAATTAGATATTGTTCAGATACAAAAGGACATTAATAGTATTATAAATGATTTTGGTCCTAATAAAAAATTTGGAGTATATTTAGATATAGCAAGAGGATACAAGGCATTAAATAATATTGAAAAGGCTAGTGAATATTATGAAAAAACTATAGAGCTACAAAAATATAGTAAACATATTTATGATGAGTATTGTAGTATTTATAAAGAAGATAGCCAAGAAGCAAATGACATAATCAATAGATATAATACCTTAATGGAAAATAGAAGTGATATATCAAAGGAAAGATTTAAATAGAAATATAGTATAATGGACGGTAATATAAAAAAAGAGTATAATTTATGAGATGTAAAAATAAACCTAGAAGGGATGATTGAAATGAAAAAAATACCTTTTTCACCTCCTGATATAACAGAGGAAGAAATTAAAGCTGTAGGTGAAGTATTAAGATCAGGATGGATTACTTCTGGACCAAGATTAGCTGAATTTGAAGAAAAAATAAGTAATTATTGTAATTCCAAAGAAGCTATAGCTTTAAATAGTGCAACAGCTGCTATGGAATTAGTTTTAAAAGCTCTTGATATAAAGGACGGAGATGAAATTATAACAACTCCTTATACATATACTGCAACTTCAAGTGTTTCAGTTCACAGGGGAGTTACATTAAAATATGTTGATGTAGCAAAGGATTCTTTTTTCATTGATTATGATAAAATAGCTGATGCAATAACAGACAAGACAAAAGCAATTATGCCTGTAGACATAGCAGGTATGCCTTGTGATTATGATAAACTTAAAGAAATATTAAAAGCAAAGAATAGGGAAGATATAATTATTAGTTGCGATTCAGCTCATTCTTTTGGAGCAAAATATAAAGGGGAAAGAGTTGGAGCACAGTGTGACTTTCACTCCTTTTCATTTCATGCTGTAAAGAATTTAACAACAGCTGAGGGAGGAGCCCTTACATTTAATAACAACCATTATAATGGAAATGAAGATTTAGCTAAATATATGAGATTTACAGCTCTTCATGGACAATCAAAAGATGCCTTAAGTAAAATGAAAGCAGGGGCATGGGAATATGATATTATAAATGACGGCTTTAAATGTAACATGACGGATATTAATGCAGCTATTGGATTGGTGCAACTTAATAGATATGAAGGAATGCTTAAAAAGAGAAAAGAGATATTTAAAATTTATTCAGATATATTAGGAAGAGAAGATTTTTCAATAATTCCTGAAACTCAAAGAAATGATGGAACAGAAACATCATATCATTTATATCTTTACAGAATAAAAGGAATAGACGTTGAAAAAAGAAATGAAATAATTACTAAGCTTGCAGAACAAGGTATAGCAACAAATGTTCATTATAAACCACTTCCTATGATGACATTATATAAAAAATTAGGATTTAAAATTGAAGATTATGAGAATGCATACAATCAATATGCAAATGAAATAACATTACCAGTTTATAGCACCTTAGATTTAAATGATGCGGAATACGTTGCAAAAGAAACAGTAAAAGCAATAAAAGAAATCATTTAGTTAATAAAAAGAGTCTTAAAGAATATTTTCTTTAATCTGATACCTATGTCAAGGACACTATAAAAAAAGGATTAAGCACAAAGAAGATGATTTCTGTATTGAACAGGAGTCATCTTTTTTTGACTCCATTTATATCTGTAGTTGTTGTAATAAAATAT
>JAAYPK010000085.1 GCA_012519845.1 Clostridiales bacterium | reverse complement strand
GCATTATATTCCATTATTGTATTGTAAACTCCATATTCATTAAGAACTGATTCAAAAATATTTATAAATATTTTTGAATCAGTTCTTAATGAATATGGAGTTTACAATACAATAATGGAATATAATGCTAATGAAATAAAGGATTTTGTTCAAAATAAATATGATAATTATATTTCAATTGGAAATGACAGTATTAGAAATGTAACATCAACTGAATACTATACTTTTGCTGAGCTAGCTTTAATTATTGTATACGTAGCAACATTAGTTGGTGAATCTATATATAGTGAAACAAAAATGAATACTCTAAGTAGAATCAGATTATCTAAGGTAAGTGAAGGCTCTATTATTTCCTCTAAAATAATATTTGGAGTAATAGTAAGTTTAATTCAAACAATTATAGTTTATATTTATACTTCATTTGTTTTAAAGGTTAATTGGGGGGAAAATACTATAAAACTAATGTTATTATTTTTAGCATTTGGGTTATTTGCTGCAACCTTAGGTGCAATAGTTGGAATTCTTGCAAAAAAGGATACTACAGTTGGGGGAATATTAAATGTTATTACAATTGTTATCTGCGCTATAGGAGGTTGTTATACACCAATTCATGTGTTAGTAAGCATTCCAGTATTGAATAAAATTATGTATTTAGATCCTATATATTGGATAAATGTTTCAACTAGCAGTTTAATATGTAATTATCAATCAAATTCATACTATATCGCTTTACTATATCCTATTCTTTTATCTGCAATAATGGGAGGTATATATTTAATAATTAAAGTAAAGAAAGGTGGGCTATATAGTGTTTAGTATAATAAAAAATACCTTTAAAATTTTATTAAGGAGAAAATCCACAGTATTTACAGCATTTATATTGCCTATTGCATTAATTTTATTATTTTCTATGATTTATGGCAGTAGTTCAAAGACGCAAGTTGGTATAATAAATAATGATACGGGTGTACTTGGAGAAGAAATTAAAAACAAAATTAGCAACATGGATTCATTTAACGTAATAACATTAAATGATGATAAGGGATATGTTGAAGATTTAATTTTTCATAAATATGAAGTATTAATTGTAATAGATGATGATTTTACTGAAAAAATAATAAATGGTGAAAAAAGTGATATAAGATTTGAATCTATTTCAAAAGGTGAAATGACAGAAATAATGAAGGAAATAGTTAATAGTGAGGTTAAATCTTTAGCGAACATTTGTAATAATGTGAATCTTTCTGAAAATGATATATCAGAAGTAATAAAGACATTTAATGAATCAAAACCTGAAATCAATGTAAGTAAAACAGAAAAGAAACTATTAATAAATGACAATATAGGAATAGTATTCTATTTACTATTTATTGTGGCAACATTATCATCAGGTTTTCTTAATGAAGATGAAAAACAAGGAACAAAAGATAGAACTTTAATGGGTAAAGTTAAAGAAAGTCATTATTATGGTGCTATAACTATTGTGTTTTTCATAATATCAGCTATTCCAGCCCTTGAATACTTTATTATCTGCAATTTATTAGATTTTGAATTTGGATTTAGTGAAAAATATATGCTATTAATTTTAGGAATACTAATGGTTATTTTATCTATTTTATTTAATTTATTTTTATCATCCATAATAAAACATAAAGCAGCTTTTACAACAATTTCATCAGTTTTATCTGTTCCTATTTTTATGTTAAGTGGTGCCTTTTGGGACTTTAATTTTATGAGTGAAGGGGTTCAGAAAATTGGAAATGCTTTACCTATAAGATGGATATATTTGTCCATTGAAAATCTACAAAAAGGTAATGGTATAGAAAGTGTTATACCTTATTGTTTAGGGGTACTACTAATGAGTCTACTATTCTTTTTGTTAAGTATATTCTTCACACGTAATAAAATTGTTTTAATTAAAGATACTACAAAGTAAAATTTAGGTGAGTCCTGATAAATAAGTTCAATAACATCATACAATTTTATATTATAAAAAATAAACAACTACTACGTATATATGAATAGTAGTTGTTTACTATTATCAATATATATTTTCACATAACTCATATAAAAAATTCTTATATATTTATTAATTTTTGCTAATACTAACTTTAAAAAAGAAGTTGGTGCAAAAATGATAAAAGAAAAAAGTAAAGAGTTGTATAAACAGACTATAAAGTGGATAGCAATAAGCATAATTTTAGGTATAATTGTAGGATTATTAGTAGGGCTATATAATACACTATTAAGTAATGCTAATAATTTTAGAAAAGAAAAACCTTGGTTAATTTACTTTTTACCAATAGCAGGAATATTAATAAGTTACATTTATATAAAAACAAAAAGAAATGCTTATTCTGGGGAGAATTTACTTAAATCTGAAGTTCAACAAGCAGCTAAAGATATTCCATTTTATATGATAATAGTATCTGCTTTAGGATCATTGATCACAACATTTTTTGGGGGTTCTGCTGGTAAAGAAGGTACTGCAATTTGTATTGGCGGAACCATTGGAGACAATATTTCAAGAATATTAAAAGTGACGGAGGAAGAACAAAAAAACATTGTAATTTGTGGAGTGGGAAGTGCTTTTGGAGTTATATATAACGTACCTTTTGCTGGAGCGATTTTAGGTATGGAGCTAGTGCTAAAAGGAAAATTTCATTATCAAGCAATTCTCCCATCATTAATGACTAGTATAGTGGCAAATGAAACATATCTTTTTTTATGGAATAAAAATATTTCATATCCAGAAATATCTTTAGGAGAGCATAATTTATTTTTAATAATAAAATTAATTATATTAGGTATAATTTTTGGAGTGGTTGGAATAATATTTAATTATTTATTAGATAACAGTAGTAAAGTCTATGAATATTTTACAAAAAATCCAATGATAAAAGGTTTTATTGGAGGTATTATTACAATAATTTTATTTCTATTAGTAGGAGACAATTATAATGGTCTTGGTCAAAATTATATATCTAATAGCTTTTTAGAGACTACAAATCTATTAGATTTTGTTTGGAAAATCATATTTACAACTGTTGCTTTAGGTTCAGTATTTCAAGGTGGCCGTGGCAATCCTATTTTCTTTGTTGGTGCAACTTTAGGAAGTGCAATAGCAATATATTTTAATCTACCTTTAGAGGCAGTAGCTGCTCTTGGTATGATAGGTGTATTTTGTACCATGACCGCCCTTCCTATAACTGCAGTAATAATGTTTATGGAGTACTTTGGAAGTAAAGAAATAATAGGGATTATTATAATTATTACTATTTGTTATATGTTTTCAGGATATTATGACTTAATTACTAAAAATAAAATGGATAGGAGTAAAAGCAATTTACTTAAAGGAACAATAAAGTAGCAAGTTATGGTTTCAATAGTTAAAAAATTCAGTTTTCATTTAAACTGTTAATAAAACTATACATTGACAAAAAAAAATCAAACATTTATAATAAAAGCAACTTTTAAGTAAAGAATGTTGACAGCAAAGGAGCTGTACATTTTATAATGTGCAGCTCTCTATTAATTTGAGGGGGTGGACAAAAGCGTGATTGAATTAAAAAACGTTAATAAATATTTTGGAAAATTACATGTACTAAAAAATATCAACTTAAAAGTAGAAGAGGGTGAAAAAGTAGTCGTTATAGGTCCAAGTGGATCAGGAAAGAGTACTTTAATACGTTGCATAAATCTTCTAGAACATCCTACACAGGGTGAAATAATTGTTGATGGTGTAGAAATAACTCAAAAGAAAGCACCTATTGAAAAAGTAAGACAAAATACAGCAATGGTATTTCAAGGCTTTAATTTGTATCCACATATGACAGTACTTGAAAATTTAATTTTAGGACCAACAAAAATTCAAAAAGTATCTAAAGAAGAAGCAACAAAGACAGCTTTAGAGTATTTAGATAGAGTAGGATTAAAGCATAAAGCAAAAGCATATCCAACAGAATTATCTGGAGGTCAACAACAAAGAGTAGCTATAGCAAGAGCATTAAATATGCATCCGAAAATTATGCTATTCGATGAACCAACATCAGCATTGGATCCTGAAATGATTCAAGAAGTTTTAGATGTTATGATAGGACTATCAAAGGAACAAATAACAATGGTAGTTGTTACTCATGAAATGGGATTTGCAAGACAAGTTGCTGATAGAGTAATTTTTATGGACCAAGGAGAAATATTAGAAGAAGGAAATCCTGAACATTTCTTTGTTAATCCTGAAAATGAAAGAACTAAAAATTTCTTAAGCAAAATTGTTAGATAATAGATTGGGGGAAATACAATGAAGATAAAAAAAATAATATCTTTTGCCCTACTAGGGAGCATGTTATTATTAACAGGATGTGGCTCTGAGGAAAGTAGCGGTATTCAAAAAATAAAAGACAAGGGTGTTCTTAAAGTAGGTGTAAAGGTAGACGTGCCTAAGTTTGGAAACAAAAACACATCAACTAATGAAGTAGAAGGGTTAGAAGTTGATATTGCTAAAGCAATTTCAAAGAAAATATTTGGTGAAGAAAAAATAGAAACTCAAGCAGTAAACGCCAAAACAAGAGGACCTTTATTAGATAATGGAGAAATTGATTGCGTAATTGCAACATTTACAATTACTGATGAAAGAAAACAAAGCTATAATTTTTCAGATTCATATTTTGAAGATGGAGTAGGATTATTAGTAAAGAAAGATGCAGGTATAAATTCTTTAAAAGATTTAGATGGTAAAACAATTGGAGTTTCACAAAGTTCAACATCTAAAAAAGCTTTAGAATCAGCTGCATCAGAATTGGGAATAACACTTAAATTCTCTGAATTTGGTAGTTATCCTGAACTTAAAGCAGCTTTAGATTCTGGAAGAATACAATGTTTTTCTGTTGATGCTGCAATATTAAATGGATACATAGATGATAGCACTGTAATATTAGATGATAGATTTGATCCACAACAATATGGTGTAGCAACAAAGAAGTCCAACACAGAATTAGCTGACTTAGTTAATGAAGTAATTAATGAGATGAAAAGTTCAGGTGAACTAGATAAATTAATTGAAAAGTGGGATATTAAATAATGTCAGGACCTTTTGCATTATATAAATGGGAAGCAGCCTTTAGAGACTGGAAAGTCTTTGGAGAAGGCTTCCTAATGACACTGAAAGTTGGACTTCTAGCCTTATTATTTGCATTAATTTTAGGCTTGTTTTTCGGTGTTTGTTCATCATCAAAATCAAAAATTTTAAAAGCTATTTCAAGAGTATATGTAGAATTAATACAAAATACTCCATTAGTAATTCAAGTATTTTTCTTATATAATGGATTACCTTATATAGGAGTAACTCTTGATATATTTACTATTGGTATTTTAGGAATTGGAATTTATCATGGAGCTTATGCATCGGAAGTAATAAGAGCGGGAATTCAGTCAATTAATAAAGGACAATTGGAAGCTGGACTTTCTCAAGGATTTACATACTGGCAAACAATGAGATATATAATATTACCTCAAGCAATAAAGATTTCTATGCCTCCATTAACTAATTTAATTGGTACTTTAATTAAGAATACTTCTGTTTTAGCAATGATTGCAGGTGGAGATTTAATGTATAACTCAGATTCATGGTCAAGTTCTAATATGTATTATGGACCTGCTTACGTAATTACAGGACTTCTTTATTTTGCAATATGTTTCCCGTTAACAACAATAGCTAAGAAATTTGAACAAAAAAATAAAAACAAATTGAAAAATGTTCAAAATGAAACATTAGAAGAAAGAATTAAAGAAGAAATGGAAACGGGGGTAGTATAATATGGGCGATTTATTAACTGGAACTAATATAAGTTTCTTATTAAATGGACTTAAAATAACTATAACTATAGCCGTAGCTACTACTTTCATAAGTATATTATGTGGAACTATACTTGGGGTAATAAAAACTTACTATAGAGGTATTCTTAGTAAAATAGCCTCAATATATATAGAGATATTCAGAAATACACCATTAATACTTTGGATATTAGTGTGTCGTTTTATGATACCAATAAAACCCTTATATTCAGGTATATTATCAATGTCATTATTTACTACTGCTGTAATGGCAGAAATTATTAGAGGTGGATTAAACTCTGTTAATCAAGGACAATATGAAGCTGGTATTTCACAAGGATTTAGAAAGACACAAGTATTAAGATATATAATACTTCCACAAGCTTTTAAAAATATGGTACCGGCAATGTTATCTCAGGTTATTTCAACTATAAAAGATACATCTTTCTTATGGATAGTAGGAATTGAAGAATTTACTGGTAAGGGAATGATATTAATGGGAAGTTTCGCAACTTCTGCTCAAGTATTTGAACTATTTGCATTAATAGCTTTAACTTATTTTGTAGTTAACTTTATCCTTGCGTTTATAGTAAAGAAAAGCCAAGGAAATAGATCACTGGCATAATAAGAATTTAAGCCTTGTAAGTTAAAAAATAACTTACAAGGCTTTTTTAATACAGTTATTTGATAAATTGTAAAAAATATTTCAATTTTCTATTTATTAATTTCTGTAATTATTGTAATATATTTATGTAAACGTAATAATGAGGAGGTAGATAAAATGAAAAAAGGTAGAAAAATACTATCTTATTTACTTACATGTTTATTTTTATTTACATTAATTCAAGTACCATTTAATGTAAATGCAGAAGAAAGTAATGAACCTGTATATGTAAAAATAAGATATTCTAGGGGGGACAGTCAATATGAAAGTTGGAACCTTTGGGTATGGGAAAAAGGTAAAGATGGAAAACAAGTAGATTTTTTTGGAGTTGATAGTGAAGGTGCTTATGCTGTAGTTGAAACTACTAAGAAAGCTGATACTCTAGGATTTATTGTAAGAAAAAATGTAAATGGTAACGACTGGGCAGAAAAAGATACAAATGATGTTTATATTGATTTATCAAAAGGTAATACAGAAGTTGTAGTAAATAATAGTAATGGAGCTGTTAGTGTTAATGAAAGAGAAATAAAGTTAGATTTTAATAAACTAACTGTTAATCTTCATTATTTTAGATTTGATAGTAATTATGATAATTGGGATGTATGGGCATGGCTTGGAAAAAATCCAGGAAATAATTATACTTTTGCAAGTGATGAATTTGGTACAGTAACAAATTTTGAATTCGCTAATGTAGGAAAGGATGAAAATCCTGGATTCATAATAAGAAGACCAAATTGGTCACAAAAAGATTATGATGATGATAGATTTATTAACAAAATCTATGCTAATGCAGATGGGATTTTAAATGCATATGTTGTTACAGGAGAAGAAAAGGTTTACTATAATCCAAATGATGTAGTAAAAGATCCTAAAATAATAAGTGCTAAAATTGACACACTTAATAATATTTCATTTAAGACCAATACAAAAATTAAAGATTCAGATATAGCTACAAAGGTAACATTAACTGAAAATGGGAATAATATTCCTCTAAGTAATGTTTCTATTGATGATGGATTAATATCAGGAGCTATTACAACTGAAAATAGTATAGATTTAAATAATAAATATGTATTAAATATCGAAGGATTTGGAAGTAAAGAACTAACACTTGGTAAAATATATGATAGTGAGGACTTTTCAAAATTATTTACCTATAATGGAGAGTTATGTTCTGTATACTCAAAGGAAAAGACAAAATTTATTTTGTGGGCACCAACTGCAAAAGATGTAAAATTAGCTTTGTATGGAACTGATGGAAAATCATATAATAGCAGTCCAACTGACATAATAAACATGACTAAAGGTGAAAATGGAACTTGGCTTGTAGAAGTTCCAGGAGATTTAAATGGTGTTTATTATAATTACAAAGTTGAAGTAAATGGTTCAATTAATGAAGTGACAGATCCATATGCTAAAGCTCTTGGAGTAAATGGAAATAGAGGAATGGTAATAGATTTATCCTCAACAAATCCAGTAGGATGGGAAGTTGTTAAAAAACCAGAACTAAAAGATCCAACTGATTCTATAATATATGAAATGCATATAAGAGATTTTTCAATAGACAAAAATTCAGGTGTATCCTTAAAATATCAAGGAAAATACAATGGAGTATGGCAACCAAATACTACAATTCCAGGAACAGATGTAAAAACAGGGGTAGAACATTTAAAAGAACTTGGAGTTACAACAGTTCAACTGTTGCCATCTTTTGATCATAGATCAATAGATGAATCTAAATTAGATACACCTCAATTTAATTGGGGATATGATCCACAAAACTATAATGCTCCAGAAGGTTCATATTCATCTGATCCATATACTGGAGAAATTAGAATAAAAGAATTTAAAGAAATGGTTAATGAACTTCATAAGGCTGGTATAAGAGTTGTTATGGATGTAGTTTATAATCATACTGGAGCAAGCTTAAATTCAAATTTAAATTTAGCAGTACCAGATTATTATTATAGACAAAATGAAGATGGTACATTCTCAAATGCTTCAGGATGTGGAAATGAAACTGCCTCTGATCGTTCAATGGTTAGAAAATTAATAGTAGATTCTGTTGTGTATTGGGCAAATGAATATCATATAGATGGATTTAGATTTGATTTAATGGCAATACACGATATTGATACTATGAAGGAAGTACGTAGTGAACTTAATAAGATTGATCCTTCAATAATTGTTTATGGTGAAGGATGGACAGGTGGTGCAACTCCACTATCAAGTGATAAACAAGCTTTAAAAGCTAATATGCCTTCTTTTGGTGATTTACAAATAGGAGCTTTTAGTGATGACATAAGAGATGGAGTAAAAGGTCATGTATTTGATTCAGAAGCACCTGGATTTGTTAATGGTGGACAAGACTTTGAAGAAACAGTTAAGTTTGGTGTAGTAGCATCTACTAAAAACAATCAAGTAGATTATAGTAAGGTTAAAAATAATACTAAACCATGGGCAAATCAGCCATATCAAACAATTTCATATGTTTCTGCCCATGATAATTTAACTTTATGGGACAAGTTACAAACAACTAATAAAAATGCTACAACTGAAGAATTATTGAGTATGAATAAAATGGCAGCAGCAATAGTATATACATCTCAAGGAATACCATTTATGCAAGCAGGAGAAGAATTTGCTAGAACAAAATTAAATCCTGATGGAACTTTTAATGAAAATAGCTATAACGCACCTGATTCAGTTAATCAAATTGATTGGACAAGAAAAGTTGAATATAATGATTTATTTCAGTATTATAAAGGCTTAATTACTTTAAGAAAGTCTCATAAAGCCTTTAGAATGAATAGTACAACAGATATTCAAAATAATTTAAATTTCTTAGATGTTGCTGATAAGAATGTAGTAGCATATACATTAAATGGTACAGCAGTAGGAGATAATTATAATAAAATTGCTGTTATATACAATGCTAATAATAGTGATGTTGAAGTTACATTACCAAGTAATGATTGGGTAATACTAGTTAATGGTGAAAAAGCAGGAATAGAATCTTTAGGATCCATTGAAGGAAATGTTGTTAAAGTTAAAGCAAATAGTTCTTATGTCTTAGTAGATAAGGATAGTTACTTAAAAGAAGGCAATGAGGAAAACCCAGACATTAAAGATAATGAAGAACAAGATGAAGATACAGGAGTTTTAGGATCAAGTGATATTTCAGAAGAAACTAAAACAAGTGATAACAATAACCTATTAGCCTATGCATCTTTACTTGTATTAGCTTCAGTTTCTTTAGTAGTATTAAAAATAAAATCAAGAAAGAATAACTAATTTAAACTAAGGACTGTCGCATAAGGTGAAAAATTACCAGCGGCAGTCTTTATTTAATAACTTAATAAATTCAGAAAAGAAGCACTATATTATCAAAATTAACTAAAAGCCAAGAAGAAAAGGTAGAAATCTAATTAATATTTTGGCAATAATTAATAATATGATATTATATCATTAGATGGGAGTGATTCTTTGGAAAATGCATTAAGTGTATTAAATAAATATTATGGATATAAGGAATTTAGGAATGGTCAGCATGAAATTATAAATAATATTTTAAATAAAAAAGATGTTTTAGCTGTAATGCCTACAGGAGCAGGAAAGTCCATTTGTTATCAAATCCCAGCTTTGATGTTTGAAGGAACAACAATTGTAATTTCTCCTTTAATATCTTTAATGAAGGATCAAGTTGATGGTTTAAGAATACAAGGTATAGATGTTGTATATATAAACAGTTTACTTTCAAAATATGAATATGAGGAAATTTTATTTAACATTAAAAATAATAAATATAAAATTATTTATGTTGCCCCAGAACGTTTAGATTCAATAGAATTTAAGAACATTATTGATAATATAAATATATCTCAGGTTGCAATAGATGAAGCCCATTGTGTTTCAGAATGGGGGCACGATTTTAGAAGTAGTTATAAAAGAATACCAGACTTTATAAAAGATCTTAAAAACAGACCTGTAGTATCTGCTTTTACTGCAACTGCTTCTAAGGAAGTAAGGACAGACATAATTAATCTTCTTAAGTTAAATGAGCCAATTGTATCAGTATTAGGATTTAATAGAGACAATCTTGAACTAACAATAGTAAAAGAAGGTAGAAAAGATAGGTACTTAAAAGAATATATAAATAAAAATAAAGAAGTATCTGGAATAATTTATTGTAGTACCAGAAAAGAAGTTGAAAGATTATATGATGCATTAAAAAGTGAAGGATATGATGTAGCAAAATATCACGGAGGAATGAATGATCTTTTGCGATTAGAAAACCAGGATGCTTTTATTAAGGATAAAGTTAATATTATTATTGCTACTAATGCATTTGGTATGGGAATAAATAAATCTAATGTTAGATATGTTATTCATTATAATATGCCTCAAAACATTGAAAGTTATTATCAAGAAATAGGTAGAGCAGGTAGAGATGGAGAAAAAAGTCATTGTATTCTATTATTTACTCCTGGGGATGTTAATTTGCAAAAATATTTAATTGATATGTCTATTTCAAGCAATCAAAGAAAAATAATTGCCTATGAGAAATTAAAAGAAATGACTAATTATGTATACACCAATATGTGCTTAAAAAAATACATATTAAACTATTTTGGAGAAGAATCAGAAGGAAACTGCAATAATTGCAGTAATTGTTTGAATACAGGAGATGAAGTTGACAAAACGATAGATGCACAAAAAGTACTATCTTGTATATATAAGATGAAAAAGCCTTATGGAATAAATTTAATAGTTAAAGTTCTAAGAGGTTCAAAAGATAAAAGAATTAATTCCTTAAAGTTTAATGAACTTTCTACATATGGAATTATGAAAGAGTATAGTGAAAAAGATTTAATTACTTTTATTAATGTTCTTATTTCAAATGGATTTATAAATCAAATTCAAGGTGAATATCCAGTTATTAAACTTAATAATAATTCAATAAAAGTGCTAAAAAGTGAAATTGAAGTAAAACTGAAAGTTATGAATGAAGTAGAATCTAAATACGAAACTAATAGTTTATTTGAGGTTTTAAGAAAATTAAGATATGATATAGCACTAAAGGAAAAGGTTCCTCCTTATTTAATTTTTGGTGATGAAGTTATTAAAGAAATAAGTAAAATAAAACCTAAAAACAAAGAAGAATTAATGGATATAAATGGTATTAGCTCAGAAAAATATAAGAAATATGGAAAAAAATTATTGGAAACCATTAAAGAATATGATATATCATCCGAAAATAAAGATATAGAATTAGGTAATTATTATGTCAATACTGATTTAGACTTGTATAATATATTAAGACAATATAGAAAAATACAAGGAGAAAAAGAAAACAAGATTCCATATACAATTTTATCTAAAAATACTTTGCAAGAAATAAGTGGAAGGTATCCTATGACTGAAGAGGAATTAATGGATATTTCAGGTTTAGGAAAAATTAAAATTTCGAAGTATGGGAAAGATTTAATTAATATTGTAAAATCCTATGTTGAAGAAAAAAATATAAAACCTCAATGGCATGTAAAGGGAAGAAGTCATTTGATAATTGATGGTGAAGGAAGAAAAAAAGATATTATTGTAATGGAAATGCTTAATAATGGTATTGATATAAAAACAATAAGTGAAAATCTTGAATTATCCATTTCTACTATATTGGGTTATGTAACCAATTATTTAGATGAAAATTCATTGGATTTATCATTAAATTTAGATCAATATATAAATTCAGATTATGAAGAAGAAATTTTAGATTTATGTAATGAACTTGGAATAGATAAGGTTTCACTTATAAAAAAAAGATTACCTAATATTGTTACTTATGAAAGTATTAGAGCAGTAATTTTAAAATACTTTTACAAGTTAACTTAATTTTGAACAATTTTTAAGTATTATCTGGAGGTGCTAAATGTCAAAAGTTGTAGGAACAAAATTAATAATTAAAGATGATTTTAACAACGTATTAATACTAAAAAGAAAGGTTAAAAGGGGTCAACCAGAAAGTTGGTGCTTAATAGGTTCAGCTGTTAAAGGTAAAGAGACTTTAGAAAAGTGTGTAAATAGAGCTGCTAAAGATACTATTAAAGCATTAGTTTTTGATCTTGAAGAATTAGG
Organism: Clostridiales bacterium; assembly: GCA_012519845.1. Lineage (GTDB taxonomy): Bacteria > Bacillota > Clostridia > Clostridiales > Clostridiaceae > Clostridium. The sequence continues at coordinate 8,729 of JAAYPK010000085.1, read as the reverse complement.
TGAATATGAAATAGACAATGATACTAAAGAAAAAGTTTTAGTTTATCTTGGAAATATAAAAGAAAAACCAATGCTTGATAAAAATTATGTTGATACAATGTGGATTAGCAAAAGAAATTTATCTGAATATAATCTAGAAGATTATGAGAAAAATTTATTAATCAAATATGTTTTCGTAAAATAAATTATTTTAAAAGATGGATGTGCAAAAATGCACATCCATTAGTTTTTATATAAATAAAAGAATTAAAAAATAATCTCAATATATCTTAATTTGTTATAAATTAAAGGGTAAAGCTCACTTAAAGGGTAATCAAGCCTATCAAAAGAATGGCAGCAAAAAAGACAATTGTTATTTGAAAGCACTTTCGTAATTATAGCGGAATGACTGAAAATGCCTTTATTATTAGAATAGAATTGTAGTATATTACCTTCATTATAGGCAGCATTTTTTAGAACTTTCCCATATCTATTAGTAGTTAAGTAGTCATAAAGAGAGTTTACTCTAATCCAGGCTGGGCTATAAGGTTTCCAAGTATATGTTTTGGGGAGATTGCCAGCATAAAGGCATTGTGAAATAAAATTTGTACAATCACCGCCAGAATCATTAAAGCTTTTATATATAGGATTATATGTTAAAGCATATTTTTTGCTATAGGATATAGCTTTGTTAACATCATATTTTCTAACAGATCTATAACTTGATAAATTATCCTTTTTAGTATTGAAATTTAAGAATATATTATCTATGTCTTTTAGAAGTCTTCTCCAATAATTTATTTTTATGTTATCTCGTAAAAAAGAAATGTTATTATTTTTTTCATCTAGATAATTAAAAGATTCGTTTTTAACTTTATTATATAATGCTGGATAATACTCTTTATTATATAAATCTACAATTTTATAAGAAAATAATGATTTTTTTAGAAAAATAATATATTCACATTTTTCAATTGATTTAGTTTCATAAGGCGGAATACTGGTTATAAATCTATGAAGAAGTTTTACTTCAATTTTAATTCCAGTATTATTTTTAGTAATATTATATTCAATTATTTTATACCTTTCTTTTTTAATGGAATAACCAATCTTATCTCTCCATTTATTTTTAAAATTATAAATTAACAATAATTCTTCAAATAAAGCAGGATTCCTTACATAATTATCCAGATAAGACTTAAATCTTTCTTTATTCTTTTCAGAAAATGATTTAAAAAATTGATTTAAGAAAATTCTTATCATAATTACCACCTTATTTATTTATTAATATAGTATATGTTCTTAAACTTGTATTGCCTTTATAATCTTGATAAAATATATGTAAAAAAAGAAATGTGAGGAAGTATATGAAAATAATATTGATTATTATTATAGGATTAATGATATTAATTAACTTAGGGACATTTATTTATGGAAAACGAAATATGAATAAATTAGGGAAAGATATAGATAATGCTGATGAAAATTACAATAAAGGCATAAAATATATGATAATTTCAATTGTTGTTTCTTTTTTAACAATAATTATTGTTAGTATAATTGCAATTTTAAATGTTTGGGCATAATGATTAATAGCAAAATATAAAATTTTTCTTAAAAGAAACAGATTATAATGAATAATAAAAGATTTAATGATAAAATTTAAATATGGTAGAAATAGGTTGGAAGGGTGATATTATGATTGATGATTTAAAAGTAGCAATTAGTGAAAAGGATATTGATAAAGCAAGACGAATAATGGTAAAAGGTTTAATTGAAAGTAATTATCCACATGAAGTTTTTAAAGATGCAATGGAACTTGCAAGTGAATATAATATATTTGATGTTCATAATAAAGAAAAATTCATATCAAATCCTGAAAATTGGAATGAAGATTATTTAAATAAGTTGAAAGAAAAATTAATGATAAATTTTTCTCGTGAAAGGTTTATGGTTACTTATTATGTGGCAAGAAAATTAGATAAAGAAAATAATGATTCAAAAGATGAGGTAAAGACTCAACTAGAAATATGTGATAAATTTAAAGATACTGTTATTCTATCACAAGTAGGAGCAGCTGTTTTAGGTGCTGCTACAATAGGAGTTGTAGCATGGTTAATAGCAAAAAGAAAGAAAAAATAAAGAATTTATTATATTTTTTATTTTTTCTAATTATTGAGATATTAATAGCGCTATTTATTCATGATAATTTTATTAGACCTTATATTGGCGATGTACTTGTTATTTTTGTAATATTTTTCTTTATAAAGATATTTTTAAATAAAGAAAATAAATTATTGCCCATTTATATTTTATTATTCGCTATTGTAGTTGAAATAATTCAAGGACTAAATTTTATAGATAAACTATCTATAAATAATAAGATTATTCGAATTATTCTTGGTTCAACCTTTGATATTAAGGATATTTTATGTTATGTAGTGGGTGCTATTATTTTGTGTGTTTACCAGTATAAAAAAGTAAATAGTAAATTGAAGTAAAAATTAAGAACTACAGTTAAGGACAGAAATTTCCTTTACTAGTAGTTCTTAATATTTATCTATTTTTTTTAATGTAAAATGGATAAATATTATTAAATATAATACATATCTTCTCTGTCATTTTCATGATTTTTTGCTTCAATAACAAGATCTTTTAAGGAAACTGAGCCTAATGTTACAGCAATTTCTTCATCAAGTTTAGTCCATAATAATTCAGTCATTGCCTTTTCAATATCATTTGCAGATTCACTAACTGTACTGTCTGTAGTTTCAAATAAGCTAACTTCAATAGCTTCTAATATTTCACGGGCTGTTATGTCTTCTGGAGATTTAGATAATTGATATCCTCCTTGAGCGCCTTTTACTGAAATTACTAAATTAGATCTTTTAAGAAGAGAAAATACTTGCTCTAAATATATTTTAGATATTTTTAGTTCCTCAGCTATACTAATAATAGTAATAAACTCTCCGTTATTTCCTTTTTTTGCAATATGTATCATTGCAGCTAGACCATATCTCCCTTTGGATGAAATTTTCATATAAATCCTCCTATCATAGTAATCATATATGTTATTATATACTAAAATGCAAGAAATAATCAAATAAAATTATTTTATTTAGATAAAAATTTATGCTATAATTGTCATATATAATAAAAGGTAACAACGAGGTTGCATTTTTGTATATTATTACAAACTTGTGATCTTATTTTTTTTCATAAGGAGGCGTACATATGTCAATTTTTTTATTAATTGCATCCTTTGTATTATTGATTTGTATTACCTCTAGTAAAATTCTATACCGTTTTGGTATACCTACATTATTAATATTTTTAGTAATTGGTATGTTATTTGGTTCTGATGGAATTGCTAGAATATATTTTGATAATATGGAGCTAGCAAAAGAAATTTCCTCAATAGGATTAGTAATTATATTATTTTATGGCGGTTTTAATACAAATATAAAGGCTGCAAAACCAGCAGTAATTCTTGCAATACTTCTTTCTACTGTTGGAGTTGTAATTACAGCGGGAGTTACAGGACTATTTTGTCATTATATTTTAAAGATAGGGTTTTTAGAATCATTTCTTGTAGGTGCAGTTGTATCTTCAACAGATGCTGCTTCAGTGTTTTCCATTCTTAGGTCACAAAAATTAAACTTAAAAGGTAGCCTAGCCTCTATATTGGAAATAGAAAGTGGTAGTAACGATCCATTTGCATATATGATTACAATATTAGTGTTATCATTAATGGGTTCAGGTAGTGATCATTCAATGGTGCATTTATTATTTACCCAATTGTTTTTTGGAATAACTGTACCAATTGCATTATCATTCATTGCAATTAAATTAATGAGAAAAATAGAATTTGAAATCGAAGGTTTTTATCCTATATTTTTTGCAGCTATTGCTTTACTTTCATTTAGTGGGGCAGAACTTCTTGGAGGTAATGGATATTTAAGTGTCTATTTGTTTGGTATTATTGTTGGAAATAGTAAAATACCACACAAGAAAAGTACAGCAAAGTTTTTCGATGGAATATGTTGGTTAATTCATATAGCAATGTTCTTCTTACTTGGTTTATTATCATTCCCGTCAAAATTTGTAGATGTAATGGCACCAGGATTACTTGTAGCATTATTCTTGTTAGTTGTTGCAAGACCAGTAGCTGTATTTTTATTACTAAGCTTTTTCAAAATGGACCTTAAGGAAAAATTATTTATATCTTGGGGCGGATTAAGAGGTGCAGCTTCTATTGTTTTTGCAATGATAGCTGTAACAAGTGGAATAAATCTTCAACATGATATTTTTCATACTATCTTCTTTATTTGTTTAGTTTCTGTAGCACTTCAAGGTACGTTATTACCTTACGTAGCAAAAAAATTAAATTTAGTAGATGATAACATGCCTGTATTAAAAACCTTTAATGACTACGCAAGCGAAAAGAATAATCAACTTTTAGAAGTAACAGTTGATGAAGATAGTAAATGGTGTAATAAAACAATTATGGATGCTAATATACCTGAAGAAATATTAATTGTCATGATTAAAAGAAATGATGAAGTTATTGTTCCAAAAGGTAATACAAAAATACAAATTGGAGACATACTAGTTTTAAGTGGAAATCATATAGAAACCTTAATTGCCGTATAAAAAGAAATCACCTATTTATAGGTGGTTTCTTTTTATAAGCTATTATAATAGAATTATAGGATTAATTGTAGTAAAATAAGATGAATGTTTTATAAGGAGGACATATAATGAGCAAGGTAATAGTTATTGGGGCAGGTCCTGCAGGGATGATGGCGGCAATAAAAGCAGGAGAAAAACATGAAGTAATATTGCTTGATGGTAATGAAAAAGTAGGAAAGAAACTTTTCATTACAGGTAAAGGAAGATGTAATGTTACAAATAATAAAGATATTTCAGAATTCTTTGACTATATTCCTGGTAACCCATATTTTTTATATAGTGCTTTATATACCTTTACGAATGTAGATACTATGGATTTTTTTAATAAACATAATGTTAAACTTAAAGTTGAAAGAGGGGGGAGGGTTTTCCCTGAATCAGATAAATCTTCAGATATTCTAAAAGGTCTTTTATGTGGCTTAAATGAGTCTAATGTTAAAGTAATGATAAATTCTAAAGTAACTGATATTATTAGTGAAAACAATATTATAAAATCTGTAATAATTAATAATGAAAAAGTTATTGAAGGTGATTATTATATAATAGCTACAGGAGGGGCATCCTATCCATTAACAGGTTCAAGAGGGGAAGGTCAAAAATTTGCTGAAAAGTTAGGTCACAAAATAGTACCATTAAAACAATCATTAGTCCCTATTGAAATTAAAGAACCATGGATAAAAGAATTAATGGGATTATCATTAAAAAATGTTACAGTTGAAATAAAATCTAAGAATAAATGCCTTTATAAAGAAATGGGTGAAATGTTATTTACTCATTTTGGATTATCTGGCCCACTAATTTTAAGTGGAAGTAGATATATTGAAGAAAATAAGGAATATAATATTATAATTGACTTAAAACCAGCATTAGATGAAGGAGAATTAGATAAGAGAATTCAAAAGGATTTTCAAAAGTATATAAACAAAGACTTTAAAAATGCTTTGGATGATTTGTTACCTAAAAAAATAATACCTATAATTATTTCATTATCTAATATTAATGAATTAAAAAAAGTTCACGATATAACAAGAGAAGAGAGAAAAAATCTTGTTAGGTTAATTAAAAATTTTAATTTAACAGTGAAAGGGTTAAGAAGTTTAAATGAGGCAATTGTAACTGCAGGAGGTGTAGACACAAAAGAAATAGACCCATCAACAATGAAGTCTAAAATTATTAATAATTTATCTTTTGCTGGTGAGGTTATAGATGTTGACGCATATACTGGTGGATATAATGTACAAATTGCACTTTCAACAGGGTATGTTGCTGGTAACAATATTTAACTTGTTCTTAATGCTAAAAGATTATATAATGTAGAATGTGGAAAAAAATCGAAGGGCGGAATAAAATTGAGATTATCAGTTGCAATAGATGGACCTGCTGGAGCAGGAAAAAGCACAATAGCTAAACTTGTAGCAAAAGAATTTGGTTTAATGTATATAAATACAGGAGCAATGTATCGAGCAGTTACTCTTAAAGCTATTGAAAAAAATTTAGATAGTACTAGAATTTCAGAAATTTGTAGTATTATAGAAAAAATGGATATGAAATTTGAAAATGATGATCTTATTTTAGATGGAGTAAATATTCAAAAAGAAATTACAATGCCTAGTATAAGTGCTAAAGTTTCTGAATATGCTGCAGTTCCAGAAATCAGACATTTATTAGTAAAACTTCAAAGAGAAATGTCTAATAAATTTGACGTAATAATGGATGGACGTGATATTGGTACAGTGGTTTTAAAAGATGCTACTGTGAAAATATTCTTAAATGCAACTCCTGAAGAAAGAGCAACTAGAAGGTATAATGAATTGTTAGAAAGAAATATAAATTGTTCTTATGATGATATTCTTACAGATATAATAGAAAGAGATTATAAAGATTCAAATAGAGCAAGTGATCCTTTAAGAAAAGCTGATGATGCAATTGAAATTGATAGTACAGGACTTAATATAAAAGAAGTTACTTCTGAGATAAATAAATATATTAGGAATAAAATTAATGATAAATAAGTAACATAAATTAGGAGAAATAAAATGACAAAAGTAAAGTTAGCTAAAGAAGCTGGTTTTTGTTTTGGAGTGAAAAGAGCAGTTGATGAAACATTAAAGGCAAGAAAAGAATATAATAAAAAAATTTATACCTTAGGGCCATTAATTCATAATAATGATGTAGTTAAATATTTAGAGGATAATGATATTTATTCAATTGAACTAGATGATTTAGATAAATTAACAGAAGGAGACGTTCTTATTATAAGGTCTCATGGAGTATCTAAAAATGTAATGGATACATTAAATAAAAAGAAACTTACTGTAATTAATGCTACTTGTCCTTTTGTTACTAATATTCAAAAGAAAGTAGAAAAATATTCAAAAGAAGGGTATACTATTGTTATCCTAGGTGATTCAAAACATCCAGAGGTAATTGGAATTAATGGTTGGTGTGATAATAAGGCAATAATTACTAAAGATGGTACATTACCTGATGAATTACCTAAAAAAATATGTGCTGTATCGCAAACAACAGAAAAAGAAGAAAATTGGAAAAAAACTATTGAAAACTTAGAAAAAGAAAATGTGTTCTTACAATCCTTTAATACTATTTGTTTAGCCACTGATGTACGTCAAAAAAGTGCTGAGGATTTAGCAAAAAAAGTTGATGCTATGATAGTTATAGGTGGAAAAAATAGTTCAAATACAACTAAACTTTACGAAATTTCAAAAAAATATTGTAAAGATACAATACATATAGAAAATTCTTCTGAATTACCAGAAGATTATATAAATAATAAAAACTTTAAATCAATTGGAATTACAGCTGGTGCATCTACGCCAGATTGGATAATTAGGGAGGTAATTAATATTATGCAAGATGAAAACAACAACCAAGATCAATTGGAATTAATGGATCAAATGGATAAGAGATTTAAAATCGGTGATGAAGTAGAAGGAGAAATTCTTTCTAAAACTAGAGATGAAATTTTAATTTCACTAGTAGGATACAAAAGTGATGGAGTAATCCCATTTAAAGAATTAACAAACTCTGTTGATCCTATAGAGTTAGCTGAAAAATTAAATATTGGTGAAAAAATAAAAGCAAAAGTAATAAAATTACAAAATAGCGATGGTTATGTAGTTTTATCAAGACTTGAATATGAAAAGAAGCAAGTATTAGATGAATTAAAAGAATTATTTACACAAGAGTCAATTTTCAAAATTAAAATTGATGAAGTAAAAGAAAAAGGCTTAGTTTCATACTATAAAGGAATAAGAATATTCATTCCTGCTTCACAAATTGATATAAAATATATTGAAGATAAGAATGCTTTTAAAGGTGAAACAATTGAAGTTAAATTAATTGATTTTTCTGAAGAAAATCCTTCAAAGATTATTGCATCTAGAAGAGTAATTATTGAAAAAGAGCAAACTGAAAAAGAAGAAAAAGCATGGGCTAGCTTTAATGTTGGTGATGTAGTTAAAGGTGAAGTTAAGAGATTTACTAAATTTGGTGCTTTTGTAGATGTAAATGGAGTAGATGGATTAGTTCATTTATCACAACTTTCATGGAAACATGTAAATAAAGCAGAAGACGTACTAAAAAAAGGCGATATAATTGATGTTAAAATAATAGATTTAGATAAAGAAAATAAAAAATTATCTTTAAGCATAAAGCAATTAACTCCAGAACCATGGGAAAATGTAACTACTAAATATCCAGAAGGCTCTGTTGTACTTGGTAAGGTGGTTAGAATTAATGATTTTGGTGCATTTGTTGAATTAGAACCAGGATTAGATGCCTTAGTTCATATTTCAAAAATAAGCCATGATAGAATTGAACATCCATCTCAAGTATTAACAATAGGTGAGGAGATTAAAGCAAAGATTTTATCTGTTGATGAGGAAAAGAAGAGAATCAGTTTAAGCATGAAAGATGTTTAAGTTGATATAGAATTTTAGAACTCCCATTATAATGGGAGTTCTTATACTCTATATTGTAATTAAGAGGTGTAATATATATGTTTTCTTATGAAAAATTAGATAGCAATAATTCAGAAG
>JAAYPK010000084.1 GCA_012519845.1 Clostridiales bacterium | reverse complement strand
TATAGTGAAGTAATAAACAATTTTAGTACAAATTCTTCAGTAACATGGACACCAAAGAAAGCAGGAACATACAATATATACTTTGTAGCAAAAGACTCAACAGGAAAAACAGTACAAAAAGTTATTAATAACTATGTAGTAAAATCTACACAAGCATCACTAAATATGACATCATATAGTTTAGATAAACAATCACCACAAAATGTTGGAACATCATTAAAATTAAGTGCTACAGCAACAGGACAAGGAACATTACAATATAGATTTGTAGCATATAGTGGAACTTATAGTGAGGTTATAAAAGATTTTAGCACAAGTTCTTCAGTAACATGGACACCAAAGAAAGCAGGAACATACAATATATACTTTGTAGCAAAGGATTCAACAGGAAAAACAGTACAAAAAGTTATTAATAGTTATGTAGTAAAATCAATTGAGCCAGTATCAATAAGTGGTATTTCTACGTTACCAGCTTCACCTCAACAAATTGGAGCTAAAATAAATATAACAGCAAATGCTAAGTCATTAAATGGATATGCATTAACATATAAATTTAGTGTACATGAAGGATTAAGTGGTTGGAAATCTCTTGGATCATTTACATCAGCAAATAGTGTTTCATGGACACCAAGTACTTCAGGTTTATGTACAATAATGGTAGAAGTAAAAGATGGTTATGGAAATAGAGCAATAGAAACAATTATCTATGAAGTTAATGATAAAATAACTAGAGTAGAAGAGAATAATTCTAAAATAAATTATATAGGAGATTGGAAGAGCTATTCTTCAACAAATTATAGTGCAAACAATAAAGTGATGCATTCAAGAGAAGCAGGATCTAAAGTAACATTTAACTTTACTGGGACAGGAATAAAGATAATTGGATCAAAAGGAATTAATAAAGGATATATGAATGTTTCTATAGATGGGGGAGCTCCAGTTGAAGTAGATTTATATTCAAAAGAAGAGTTAAATTTACAAACTTTATTTGAAAAGCAGGGATTAACTACTGGAACTCATAAAATAACAATAGAAGTAACAGGATTCCAAAACTTACTTGCAAGTGATTGTAAAGTTGTTATTGATGCTTTTGATATAATTAACGGATCAATCTAAAAAAATAAGAGAGTTAAAATTAAAAAAGCTGATTTCTGTATTGAACAGGAATCAGCTTTTATTAATTTCATTGACAACTATCATTGTTGTTAGTCTAAGTATTTAAATAATTGCACAAATAAAGTAATAAAATGATAAAAAAAGATTAAATAAAAATAATAGGCTAAAATATATATTAAACTTAAAAAGAATTAAAAATATAATAGAAATATGGAGAATGTTAAAAAAAAATTAATAATTTATATATAATATGTTGAATTATATTATTCAAAAATATATAATTATATATATAAATATACATATATATACAAAAATATACATATATATTTATATATTTATATATTTATATATTATTACAAAACAAGGGGGAAGAATGATGGGTAAGTTATCCAAGAAATTAGTAAGCATTATTACCGCAGTTCTTGTAACTTTTGGGATAACGTTTACAAGCCTTCCAGCTATGGAAGCAAAAGCAGTGACATCAATTAATTCTGTAGAAACTACATATGAGGATGGTATTAAATCATATATCAAAAACGATAATGTAGAAGCAAATTCAGCTACAGATTATGGATTAACACAAAATATTAAAGATGGAGCAATACTTCATGCATGGTGTTGGTCATTAAATACTATTAGAGAAAATTTAAAATCTATTGCAGAAGCGGGGTATTCGGCTGTTCAAACAATTCCTATTAATAACATTGCATCAAAATATACTAACATGAAAATAATGGGTAATGATGAAAGTGGTGGAACAGACGGTGCCTGGTGGTGGCAATATCAACCAACAGATTGGCAAATAGGTAATTATATGGTTGGAACAAAAGAAGATTTTAAAGCACTTTGTGAGGAAGCTAAAGGGTATGGTATTAAAATAATTGTAGATGTTGTTCCAAATCATACTACTTCTGATAGATCTCAAGTTAGTCAAAATTTGATTAATGCTGCAGGTGGATGGAACAATTTATTCCATGCATATAATAGAGGAATTGGCAATAATCAATTTAATGATAGATATTACTGTACTGTAGGTAATGCTTGTTCAATGGGTAGTACAGCTGAAGGAGCTGGATTACCAGATGCAGAAACTGAAAATCCTAAATATCAAGATTATTTTATTAAATATTTAAATGAATGTATTTCTCTTGGTGCTTCAGGATTTAGATATGATACTGCAAAGCATATAGGACTTCCTAGTGATCCAATGGATGATAGAACAAAGCAAAATGGTTGGAGTAATAATTTCTGGCAAAGAGTTACTAGTGAAATTACAAATGCATCAAGTATATTTAATTATGGTGAAGTATTAAATGACGCAAATGTTAAAGAAACTGAATATGGACAATATATGTATGTAACTGCAAGTAACTATGGTGGTAAAATTAGAGGCGCAGTAACAGGTAAAAACCTTAATTCAGGTAATATAATGGGTTATAATTATGGTCTTCCAGGATCTAGATCAGTTACTTGGGTGGAAAGTCATGATACTTATTCTGATAATTCATCTTTAGGTTTAAGTGATTGGCAAATAAAAATGGGATGGGCAATCATAACAGCAAGAAAAGATGGAACACCATTATTCTTTGATAGACCAGATGGCGCTAATTCAGGTAACAAATGGGGTAAAAATGTATTAGGTGCTAAAGGTAGTGATTTATATAAAGATCCAGAGGTAGCAGCAGTTAATAAATTTAGAAATGCTATGGTTGGAGAAAGTGAAAATTTAGTAAATCCTGATAATCGTAATGATTGTCTTATGATTGAACGTGGTAAAAAAGGTGTTACTATTGTTAATATGGGATCACAATTTGATATTAAATCTAAAACTAGTTTGCAAGATGGAACTTATCAAGATGTAGTATCTGGAGGAACATACACAGTATCTGGTGGATATTTTACAAGTGGATCAGTTCCAAGTGGTAAAGTTGTTGTTTTATATGATCATGTAAATGGAGCAAAGGTTTCATCATCAGTTCCATCAGGAAAGTTTAAGGGTGAATCATTAAGTGTAACTCTTTCAGTATCAGGTGCAAACTCTGGAACTTACTCAGTTGATGGAGGATCAGAAAAATCATTTACAAATGGAACTACAATTACTGTAGGACAAAACTTACAAAATGGAGAATCAACAAAAT
>JAAYPK010000083.1 GCA_012519845.1 Clostridiales bacterium | reverse complement strand
ATTTTGTTGATTCTCCATTTTGTAAGTTTTGTCCTACAGTAATTGTAGTTCCATTTGTAAATGATTTTTCTGATCCTCCATCAACTGAGTAAGTTCCAGAGTTTGCACCTGATACTGAAAGAGTTACGCTTAATGATTCACCCTTAAACTTTCCTGATGGAACTGATGATGAGACCTTTGCTCCACTAGTAACAACATGATCGTATAGTACTACAATCTTTCCATCTGGAATACTACCACCTGTGAAATTCCCACCAGATACAGTATATGTTCCTCCATATACTGTATCAGTATATGTTCCATCCTTTAAGCTTGTCTTACACCTAATATCAAATTGAGATCCCATATTAGCAATAACAACACCTTTGTTACCACGTTCAATCATAATACAATTATTCTTTCCATCTGGGTTTCTTAAATTTTCATTTTCTCCAAGCATTGCATTTTTAAATTTATTAACTGCAACTACTTCTGGATGTTTAAAGTTATCATTTCCAATATCACCTATTTTTGATTTGCCTGACCATTGTAAGTTAGCATCTGAACCTTGAGGTCTACTAAAAAATAATGGTGCTCCATTTGCTCTAGCTCCTATAATTGCCCAACCCATTCTTATTTGCCAGTCATTCATCCAACATGATGCTCCCCAGTCGTTTGGACCATTACAGAAGTTATCATGAGATTCTACCCATGTAACTAATTTATTTGCTGGTAATCCAACTTGTAAATTAGTAAAGTTTCCAGCATTTAAATTTTTAGCTCCTATTTTATCTCTTAAATCTTTCCCAAAATTAGAAGCTGTAACACCCATCCATTTTCCAAACTCTTCTATTCTTTCATTATTACCTTGTAATACTTCTCCATATTGAAATTCCGATCCATTTTGAGTTACATTTGGCCAGAAATCACTTCCAAACCCACTATCATCAGGTAACTCTATATGCTTTGCTGCATCGTATCTAAATCCACTAGCTCCTGCTGCTATAGTATCCTGTAAATACTTTTTAACATAATTTTGAACGTTTACATTTTGGGTGTTTAAATCTATAAGATTTAGAAGATTACATTGTGTATAATTCCATCTAGAATCATAGTTTGGAATCCCTCCATTGTTATGGAATGCTCCACCTGGAATATTCTTTACATTATCTGAAATTGCCCCATAATCACTAGTGCAGTGATTTAAAACTACATCAACAATAACCTTAATTCCATACTTCTTAGCTTCCTGTGCCATTGCCTTAAATTCTTCTTCAGTTCCTAATTGATAGTTTCCTAATTTGAAATCTGTAGGTTGATAATGATACCACCATTTACCAGTTCCGCCGTTTTCCGGTGACATTAATGATAATCCCCCATTGTCACCTGCTTTACATATACCTGCTGGCGATGTTTGTACAGTTCCATAACCAGATTCTGCAATTGCCTTCATATTTTCCTTAATTACATTGAAAGACCAACACCATGCATGTAAAATTGACCCATCAATTATTTTTGTTGGTAATCCATAATCTGTAGCTGAATTTGATTCTACATTATTATTATCGATATATGATTTAATACCGTCATCAAATTTAGTTCCATTTGAATCAATTGATGTCACTGCTTTTGTTTCCATAGCCGGAATGCTTGTAAACGTTATTCCTAAAGCTACAACAGCAGTAGTTATAATGCTCACTAATTTCTTGGATAACTTACCCATTATCTTTCCCCCTTATATTTAATAAAAATAAAATATAAATATATAGGAATTATATATTTTTGTATTTCTACCTATAATTATATATTTCTACTTATAATTATATATTTGAACATAATATTTTTCAATATATAATGCATAAATTATTAATTTTTTTTAAACATTGTTTATATTTTAGTCATTTTTTTAATTAATTTAAAATGCATTATTATACTTTTTTGTAGTTTAATTACTTTTTATATTTTGCTAAATTATATATCATGTACCACCAGCTGAGCTGGTGGCTTGATTAATCCTAGAAGGACATGGTACTGGCGGTGCTACTCGTGCTCTTAATAAAACTGCCAATGGCATATGTTCCCCATGGCTCACCCGTAAACGGGTCTATATATCCTTTCATACTTATTTGCTCTTGTTGAAGTTAATTTTTTATATACTTTTGTATTGCATTCTTGTTTCTTCCCACTATATCCACATAATATCCTCTACACCAAAAATGCCTATTACCATATTTATATTTCAAATTTGCAAATCTATCAAAAATCATCAAGCTGCTTTTTCCTTTTAATATTCACATAAATTTTGATACACTCATCTTCGGTGGAATCATTACAAGCATATGTATATGATATGTACATGCATTTGTTTCTATTATTTCAACTTCACTTCTTTGACATATTACTCGTAGTATATTCCAAATTTCAACTTTATATTTTCCATACATTGCAGAGCTAAAGCCATATTATTTACTAGCAGAGCATATTGGGTTTCCATACAATACAAAAAAGAGCTATCGATAATGGATTTTAGCCCATAAAATGGACCCTATGTCAAGGACATTTTTAAAAAGGCTATGCAGCTAAAAGCTGGTTTCGGTATTGTACTGGAGCCAGCTTTTCCAATCCCCATTGATATCGGTAGTTATTATAATAATACATAT
>JAAYPK010000082.1 GCA_012519845.1 Clostridiales bacterium | reverse complement strand
ATATTTTATTACAACAACTACAGATATAAATGGAGTCAAAAAAAGATGACTCCTGTTCAATACAGAAATCATCTTCTTTGTGCTTAATCCTTTTTTTATAATGTCCTTGACATAGGTATCAGATTACTTTGTCCTACTCTTTCTTAAATAAGTTTATTTTTCTAATTTTCTTGATTTATATCCGTATACAGATACTGCTACCACTCCTAAAGATACTAATGCTGCAACAGTAAATCCTAATATTCCATTTCCATCTGATGTTTTAGTTTTGCTTCCATCTTTTGTAGTGTTAGCTTCCTTTTCTCCTAAAACAAAACTTGAGAAATGTGAAGTTTTAAAAGTAACAACTCCGTTTTCTATTGTTGTTTCTAAAGGTTCGAATTCTTTAGTTTCTTCATTATAGTATAATACTACTAATTTTGATACATCTAAATCTTTCAAATCCTCTTCTGTTACAGCAAATGATATTTCTGCTTCACCATTTGCAAATTTATGTACATTTACAGATGTTCCATCGTTCTTTTCTACTACTAAATCAAAAGTAAATACTTTTTTTACTCCTTTTTTCAACTTGTCTAAGATATCTTTGTCTTCTGAAGTTGAAACATTTAAAGAAACTGATTTAGCATCATCAATTAAACTACTATCAATTACTGAAAATGGTATTTTAACTGTGGAAATAGTTGATGAAATAACTAAACTTCCTGTACCATCTTTAAAAGCTTCTAAACTTTCAGCTGAATCAAATTTAACACTAACTGAATTAACATTTGATGAAGAGTTTACCTGAATAGTATTAACATCATTTTTTGAAATGCTATCATTTACAGTTACTGAAGCTTTTCCATTATCTTCATTAGCTTCAACTATTATTGGTAATTTAGAATCTGAAGGTTTTTCATCTGTATTTCCTCCATAATTATCATTATAATTTTCGCTGTAATTTCCTACTGTTTCAGCTGATACTACTGTGTTTAATGCTCCAAATGGTAATAAAGTAACTCCCATTAAATATGCTACAACCATAGCAACACTTTTTCTTATACGTTTCATAATTCTCCTCCTCTATAATAACTTTTTCAAATTACAAATAAATTATATCACCATATTTTCCCACCAAACAATATACTTTACCATTTATTATAACATTATTTACATTATTAAAATTTTATTTAATTTACAAATTAATTAGCTTTCTTGCTAGTAATACTTGAAATTTCACTTAACTTTTCTAATACTTTATGATATACTCATTAATGTTTTAAAAGAAAGGAGAATTATATGAGAACAAAAAAATATAAAATTGTGCTTTTTCCCATTTTATCCTTATTCTTGGCTATTAATTTAGTTAGTTGTAGCTTAGGGACATCGATTGAAACAGAGAAAATCACTGAAAATATTAATTATGAAGTTCAAACAATCACTCATGATAACTTTACATATGAAATTCCAGCAGACTGGGATGGAATAACTTTTGATGGTGCAGCAAATGGCCAAGTAGTATACGCACCAAAAGATGCAGATATTAATAATGGTACATCCTCAGTAAATATTATAATTACAAATACTAACTCAAAAGCTTCAAAATTAAAAGATTTTAATACTAGTAAATCTCAATCCCAATTAGAAACCCAGCTTAATGAAAAATTTTCAAATGGAGCTAGTAATTTTGAGTATAAAAATTATTCTACTGATTCTTACGATGTATTCTCAATAAGTTATGACATATCCTATGAAGATGTTTCATTACACTTAACTCAATATAACATCTTAGTTGATAACTATACTGTTCTTGTAACTGCTACAAATAACAAAGATGGAATAAATCCTTCCCCTGAAGATGTGGCTAAAAGAATAGTTAATTCATTTAAAACTAAATAGATAAAAAACATGATACTTTTAAATATCATGTTTTTTTGTTTATTCAATAATAACTTTTGTATCCTCAGGAATATTGTCCCATATCCACTTTGCATTAACCTTACTTAATCTTATACAACCATCTGATAATGCCATACCTAATCTACCATCCCTTATTGTATCATTAAGATTATATATTATACTATGAAATAAATAATTTCCCTTAAATTGTGTATAATAATAACATTTATATCCTTTATTTTTTCCAAACACTAATCCCTTAATTCCCACTTCAAATATTCCTTTAGGCGTTGGCGTTGAAGGCTTTCCAATAGTGCACAAATAACTTTTTAATAATTTCCATTGTCTACTTTTGCCTTCATAAACATTAACCTTATATTTCTTTAGGTTTACATAAATTAAATATTTAGTTCTGCTTGATATATCCTTTGAATTAATATTATTTTCCCCATTTCTAAATGATGAAAACCTTTGAAAAATATTCATAATATACCTCAAAATAATTATTATCCCTTTATTATATGCATTATAAATTTATTTTTTAATATAAACATTTACATTGGAAAATTTCTTATTATTTTCATTGATAATGCCAATGAAATAGTTTATAATAAAGAAAGTGATACGAATTATTTATAAAGAGCTGCCTTGACTATTTTAGTTAAGATGGCTCACTTTTTTTGTTTGGAGGTATAATTTAATATGGAACAAAATAATACTATACTAAAAAATAAATGGATCATTCTTGGAGTTATTATTTCACAACCATTTATGGCTTGCATTGATGGAAGTATTATCAATGTTGCATTACCAACTATAAGAGAGAATTTAGGCATTACAATGTCAACCTCAGAATGGATAGTTAGCTCATATCTTGTAATAATATCTGCTTTTATCTTATTTTTTGGAAGATTAGGTGATATTAAAAGTAAAAGTAAAGTATTTATTAATGGTATTCTTATTTTTTTATTAGGTTCTCTTTTTTGTGCTCTTTCTAGTAATATTACATATTTAGTTATTTCAAGGATAGTTCAAGGAATTGGTGCTTCAATGCTTATGGCAACCAACCAGGGACTTATTGCTGATATCTTTCCTAAAAACGAAAGAGGTAAAGCTCTTGGAATTAGTGGTGCATCAGTTGCTTTAGGATCAATTCTTGGTCCTGCTTTAGGGGGGCTTATTATTACTTACCTTCCTTATAATTTTATATTTTTAATTAACATTCCTATAGGATTAGTAGCATACATATTAGGTATTAAATATCTACCAGTTAAAAAGACAAATAAAAATGAAAAAATGGATATTCCAGGTGCTATTCTTTTTGCAGTTAGCATAATATTTTTATTTACTTCACTTTTAGCAAGTCAAAATTTTGGATTTAAGAATATGTACATAATTCTTGGTTTAATTCTAGGACTAATTATTCTTGCAGGATTTTTTATTGTTGAATCAAAGGTTGAAATGCCAATGTTAGAGTTAAGTTTGTTTAAAAGTTCATCTTTTTCAATTAATCTATTTTGTGCATTTATTATTTTTGTAACTACAAATACTATTAATGTTATCCAACCTTTCTATTTAACTGATATTTTGAAATATTCGCCTTCAAAAATTTCAATGGTAATGCTATTTAATCCATTAATTTTATTGTTTGTTGCTCCAATTAGCGGAGCTTTGTCAGATAAAATTGGAAGTAAGAAATTAACTTTATTTGGCCTACTTAGCATTTCAATTGTAATTGGATTAATGTCCTTTTTAAATGAAACTTCATCAATGTTACATATTGTTATTTTATTATCCTTTTTAGGATTGGCAAGTGGTACTTTTAACTCACCAAACACTAATATTATTATGTCCTCCGTTCCAAGAGACAAACTTGGAATAGCAGGTAGTACAAATGCTTTAATGAGAAACTTAGGCTTAGCTTTTGGTGTAACATATTCTACTACTATTCTTTATGCTAGAATGAGTAATATTGCAGGTTACAGAGTATATGAAGCAATTGAAGGTAAAGATTATATTTTTGTTTCAGGTATGAAATACGTATACATAATAACTGCTTGTCTTTGTTTATTGGCATTTTTTATTTCTCTTTTCAGTAAACTTTCAAAGCAAAAATAAAATAATTATTTATCAACATTTATTTAAAATAGCTATTCATATAAAAAATATATTATTTGCATACATATTAAAAGTTGGAGGATTCTTTACAAGAATTGCCTCCAACTTTTTTATTTATCAAGCTCTTTAAATAATTTTTCTCCATTTCTTTTTAAATAAATATAGAATGAACAAATTATAATAATTAAAATTAAATTTATTCCTAGTAATGCTATTTTTACAAATTTCATTAGAACAATAAGTAATGAAATGGACAACATAATGCTTCCAATACCAATTATTATTAATATTGTAGATCCTGAACTTTGTTTTATTGCTGCTTCCTCATTTTTCCAATCTAAAACAGGAAATTTCAAATTAGTAATTATACCTAAAAAGGATATAAAAACACTAAATAATATTGGAGTTAAATAAAAAATAATCTTTTCTAAAAAGTCATATTTTTTCCCAAATAAGAATATATAACAAGAAACAATTATTACAGGTATAGTTATTGTTAAATTAACTGCAATCTTAGTAAAAAGTATTGTTTTTGTTTTAATTGGTAAGGATTTCAGTATCCATAAACTTTTTCCTTCCACAGATATTGAAGAAACTGTACTGCAACATAATACAACAAAAAATGATATAATAATTGGAAGTAATTCTTTTATTATGTTTCCAACACCCTCTATATCCACTATAAAAGTAATTTCATTTATATTGTATAAACCTAAAGCAAATGTAAAAAGTAATAAAAATACCATTGGAATTAATGTATTTACAACATAAAATGGTGAAGAAAAAAATCTTCTTATTTCTTTTTTATATAAAGCAAATACAATATTAGACTCCTTCAATTTACCTATTTTAAAATTATTAATAAATGATTTCTTATTTATTCTACTATTTATTTTTTTATAGTTTACTCCAATTATAAATGTAGTAAATAAGAAAAAAGCTATAGAAATAAAAATAAATAATAGTATTGAAATCATATCTAATGATGAAAGTCCATCTGTAAAGAATAGAATTAATGGATATATTAAATAAAATCTATTAATAATTTTTATTCCTATTAATGATATATCTTTTATTCCGTTATTATACATATTAAAGGTCATGGTAGTAAGAAAAATCAAGAATGCAAAGGTTAACATTACATATATAATATTTTTATATCTAAAATGTATAGAAAACCAGGTTATTAATGTTCCAACTATCAATGATAATGAAATTGGAACCAATGGTATTATTATCATCAATAACAAAAATAATAAATAAAACTCAAAACTAGTATTAGTATATACACCATATACTATAGCACCTGGAATCATTATTATGGATGTAATTAATAAATTCATTGTATAAATTGTTATAATTCTACTAATGATTATCTTAGAATGATTAATTGGTGATGACATAAGAAAATCATAATCTTGACAACAATATACTAATCCATTTACCTTGTATAAGGTTGTAAAAAATGAAACAATGCTTGCAACACTACTTACAAAAGCTAAATGGAATTCCATATTATCAAGCTTATTAAAATAATATGCAATAATACCATTATACAAAAATGAAATTAAAAACAATATTATTGTACTAAAACTTGCAAACAATAAAAAATAGGTTAAGCTTGTCTTAATTTTTTCATTTTTAGAATGAATGGCCTTATTAATATTAAATAAGGATAATAATTGAACTTTTAATAAAGCTATAAAACTATTCATTTTTAATTATCTCCATGTACTTTCTTTCTAAAGTATCATCACCTTTTATTTCTGATATTAAGCCATTTTTAAGAAGTTTCCCATTTTTTATTATACCTATTTTATTACAAAGTTTTTCAGCTACATCTAAAACATGAGTAGAGAAAAATATGGCACCACCATCATTGCAGATTTCTCTCATTATATCCTTTAATATAATTACTGCTTCTGGATCTAATCCAACAAATGGCTCATCTAAAATTAACAATTTAGGCTTATGAATTAATGCTGCCATAATTGCAAGTTTTTGTTTTGTCCCATGAGAATATGAAGAAATTAAGTTTCCTAAAATTCCATAAATATTAAATTTTTCTCCATACTTTTCTATTCTCTCTTTTCTCTCCGTTTTATTAACCTTATAAATATCTGAAATAAAATTCAAATATTGAATTCCAGTTAAATATTCATATAAATCAGGATTATCAGGTATATATGATATTTTCCTTTTACATTCAATACTATTAGTTAAAATTGAGCTACCATCAATTTCTATATCTCCTTTATCAAAATCAATAATACCTACTATTGCTTTTATTGTTGTAGTTTTCCCTGCACCATTATGACCTATAAATCCGTATATATCCCCTTCTTCCACTTCTAAAGATAAATTGTCTACAGCAGCCTTACTTCCATTATAAGTTTTACTAAAGTTAGTTATCTTTAACATTGTATCCTCCTAACAAATAACTTTAATTATATTATATAGCAAATATATTTGTATATAATACATTTAGGGAAAATTAACAATTTATCTTTATTATATTTTAAGTCCTATTCCACTAATTTTTTGTTCTAGCATTGCTTTAATTATATTTACTATATGAGCAGCTGCTTCAACTGGTGGTATTCCATGCTTACTTATATTGGATACTACTGTGTATTCAGATTCTTGCATATCTTCATGTGCTTTGTATGCAATATATGCAGACATACTTTCAGAGGTTATTAATCCTGGTCTCTCACCAATTAAAACACATGTAACCTCTGCATTAAGAAGAGTAGAAATAGTTCTTGCTGTATTTACTCTGCAATACCTTACAAAAAAAGGAGTACCTACAATTATTCCTTCATCTTCTAAAGCTTCTGTAATTGCAGGAAGTAAATCCTTAACATTTGCTTTTATTGATGGAGAGCATAATCCATCACCACAATAAATTTGAACAGTAGGATTATTTAAACATTTTTCTTTAATTAATGATTTAGTTTCTTCATCAAATAATCTTCCTAAATCAGGTCTAGTTAACATTTCATATTTATCTCTGCACTTTGTTCTAACTTCAAATAATCCTAAATCCTTAACTACATTCTCATCTACTTCAGAAAACACAGCATCCTGTGCCTGTGCCTGATCAGCTCTAAATTTTAAATAGGATTTTGTACAATATCTTGCTCCAGCATGCCCTGATGCAATTCTAGCTGGAGTAGAATTTTTAAGTACTTTTAACCCTTCCATATCTTTATACATAATACCCCTCCTATAAAAATATTGTAGGATCTCCAGCATTTGGACCTATTTTTCCATCTTGCCATATTCCCCATTTTTCAAGCCATAACTTGAATTCTGGACTTGGTTCTAACCTAAGTAATTCTCTTAATGCTGCCACATCTTGAAATCCTGTTGACTGATACATTAACATTACATCATCTCCATGAGGTAACCCCATTATATAGTGACATCCAGCATTTGCTAAAAGAACTGCTAAATTCTCAACATCATTTTGGTCTGCTTGCATATGATTGGTATAGCAAACATCACATCCCATTGGCAGTCCATGCATGTGACCACAAAAATTATCTTCAAGACCAGCTCTTATTAGTTGTTTAGAGTCATATATATATTCTGGACCAATAAACCCAACTACAGTATTAACTAAATAAGGGTTAAAATGTCTTGCAAGCCCATAACATCTACTTTCCATAGTTTGTTGATCCCAGTTATTATGACCTGAAGAAGATAATTCTGAACCTTGCCCTGTTTCAAAATACATATAATTAGGTCCTGTAGAAGTTCCATTAGTTTTCATTAACTCATTTGCTTCCTCTAACATTTTCACATTAATTCCAAAGGCCTCACATGCAATTTGTGATCCTGCTATAGATTGAAAACATAAATCCGCAGGAGCACCTTTCTTAATAGCTTCAATTTGAGTAGTAACATGAGAAAGAACACAATTTTGAGTTGGTATTTTTTATTTTTCTTTTACTTCTTGAAATAAATTCAAAATTCTAGTAACACTATCTACTGTATCTATTGCTGGATTTAATCCAATTAATGCATCTCCAACTCCATAACTTAACCCTTCCAATAAAGATGCAGTCACACCTTTAACATCATCTGTTGGATGATTTGGCTGAAGCCTTGAAGAAAAAGTATTATTTATTCCTAATGTTGTATTACAATGGGATGTTATTTTAAATTTTTTTGATGCATATATTAAATCTAAATTACCCATTATTTTTGAAACTGCTGCAATTACTTCACTTGTCATTCCTTTTGATAATCGTAAAAGAATTTCAGATGTAGTATTATTATCTAATATTAATTCTCTAAGTTCTCCTATTGTATATCCTTTTATCTCATTATAAATATTAATATTTAAATCATCTTGAATTACTCTAGTTACTTCATCCTTATCGTAATCTACAGCAGGATTTTCCCTTATATCCTGCACTGTTAAATCACTTAAAACAACTTTTGCAGCTATTCTTTCTTTTGTATCTGCTGCGGAAACATTTGCTAAGACATCTCCCGATTTTAGTTCACTAGCTTTACACATTACTTCCTGCGCACTATTAAATTTGTATGTTTTCCCATATAAAATTGTTTTTAAATTCATATTACATGCACCTCAACTTAATTTGAAAATATCAAAGTTTTTACTACCACTGGGACAATACTTCCATTTGCCATTGGTTCTCCTATGTCAATATAATCTCCAGTATTACAACTTATTCCATCAATGCATAAAAGGGCTTCATCTTTACCAATTATTCTTTTTATAGCTTGTCCTAAAGCCTTTGAAATGTCAGTTTCTACAACTATAATAAGAGTTTTATTTTTGTTTAAATTACACTGTACACCTAATACTATTTCTTTTGCTATTTCTTTAATTTCAATATATGAAGGGCAAGGAAGACCCTTAAAAGAAATAGCAATCTGAGTTATTTCATCCTCACAATACTTTTTTATGGATTTTGAAATATTTCTATGAAGCTCACTTATATCTTCAGATTTTTCTAAAGTAATTTTAATAACCGGTATATTTCTATATGGAAAATTACAATTCCTATACTCTATTGTACTTCCAGAAACATTCATACTGTAATTTCCTGCTCCAATTACTGTTGCTCTCATAGTCTCATTTGCTTTTTCTACTTTTCCATTTTTAAAAAATTTTGAATTTCTTATACCTTTTCCAAGAAATACTCCTATATCATCATATGGATATCCTTCTATTTCTTCATTATATACACAATCGGCTACCCCTCCAGAAAAAGTAAATATATCTGCTTTACTTTCGCAAGTAATTCCATGATTTGTAATCATAAAATCTAAATCATCACTTTTATTAGTAAGACCTACAGCTTCTTCCAAAATCCTACTTAACTCCTTTGAAATATAGGTTGAAATCCTATTGTTAATTTCATCTCCAACCTTTAAGTTTAAGTTGTAATTACTCATAAGCTTCTGTAGTTTTTTAGATATATAAGTTATTTTATTATTATGGACTTTTAAAATTCTTCCTCCAATATCTAAACATGCAGTATCAATTACTTCTCCATTTTTAAAATAACAGATATTTGTTGTCCCTCCTCCAATATCTAAATTGGCAACTATTCTATTTTTTTCTTCTGATAACCTTGAAGCTCCAGAACCTTTTCCTGCAAGTATTGATTCCAAATCTGGTCCTGCTGTTGCTACAACAAAATCTCCAGCTATATTAGAAATGGCATTAACTACATCTCTTGCATTTCTTTTTCTTGATGTTTCCCCTGTAATTATTACCGCTCCAGAGGTCAAATCTCCCCTGTAAATTTTTGACTTTATATATTCAGCCTCTATAATTTCCCTAACTTTTTCTCCATCAATTTCCTCTTCTGATAATAAGGGAGTGAAATATATAGGGCTCTTATAAATTACTTCTTTTGATACTATTTCTACCTTTGGGACACATCCAAATCCAGAAACATTGTTAATTAACATTTTACTAAATATTATTTGAGTAGTTGATGTACCTATGTCTATTCCTACACTATATATGTATTCTTCCACACTCTCCCTCCTAAAAAAACAATGTACTAATATATATCTACTTTTTGTCTAAGATTCTTTTTATCTGTTTTCTGAACCAATTATCATTTCTACATACTAAAGGAATGTTATTCCAAACCTCTTCCATATACTCAAAAAATCCACCAACAATAGTTAACTCTTTACAGTACATTCGTCTTTCATATTTTGTAGCATCCCAGGCTAAAAGTATACTATCTTCCTGAACAATCATATCTGTTGTTTCCTTTAACAGTTGTTCATTAGAAAATGAAACAAGAGCTATCTGGTAATTATCTGTAGTTGTATTTTTCATAATATATTCTAGTTGTTTTTTATAATTCTTATTAGAAATTCTTATTTCTTTTCCAATTATTTTAGATAAATCGTAATCAACAATATAGTCTTTATCAATGTTTTTCTCTAAAGAATCTAAATTATATATTTGTCTATAATTACACCTATTTCTTAATTCTCTTCCTTTTTTATAAGCTTCAATGCATATTTTTCTTTTTTCATCTTCTACTTCATTTTCTTTCAATATGTTTTCTAATAAACTTAATGGCATATTTCTAAAGGTTGGCATATTGTTTAATAAATATGTAATTTGATAGGTTCTTAATGATCCTTCTAACAATTCTAAAATTGTAAATACATCAGAATAATTTATTATTTCTATTAATTTTCTAGATTTCTTAAAAACTTCATCCATTAAATCACAGTAATAATCAACACATTCTTTATTTTTATATATTGTACTTAAATATTTCTCGTTAGAGTAACTTATTTTCTTACCAATTAAAGCTATTTGATTTTTCACACAACAAATACCTATCTTATTAAAAATAGAATCCTTTTCTTCAAAATACCGTATTTCGACACCTTCTGATAAATATATAGGCAACCACTTAAGCATTAATTGGTAAGGTTTATAATCACCAGTAATTCTATCTATTATTCTAACTTTATTACCAAGGGCTAGAGTATTATGTATTTGTTTAATGGCTTTATTAATTAAAATTTCATCATTTTCATTCCAGTTAACATTACCAAAATCACCAATTAATATGTCTTGTCCAGGAATAATATTAGAAGTATACTTCCAAAATTCTTCAAAAGCCTCATTCCACCCTAACTCCCCAACAAATATATCTATTAAAGCTCTATAGGAATAGTTCTTTTCGCTATATTCCTCTTCTTGAATTTCGCTTTTGTTATCAACAAGCCACATAGACAATGTTTCGATTAACTGTTCCTTTGATTCAACGTTTATTCCTGCTTTATAATTACTTAAAATATTAATTATTTGATTTCTTTGTAGTTCAAATTCATCTTCTAAAAAAAATTTTGCTAAAGTCCTTGGATACTCTGAACGAGGATTTATTTTACGTTGGTTGTTTTTCCATTTGCTAATTGTTGTATTATCAATATTTATTTTTTCCGATAATTCTTTTCCTGTAATTTTAACTAAATCCATTAAATAGCCTAGCTTAGTAAATCCCTTATTCATATAACTTTTCCTTTCAAAAATTAACTTATTTGTATAATTATATAATACACTAGCTAGTAAAATTAGTAAATAAAGGATGAATTCTATTTAATTTTATCTAAATTCACATTTCTATGCTCCACAGCTGTAGAAAAAACAATTTGTGTTTCTGTAACTCCGAATTTTTGTAATTTGCCAATAAAAGCATCAAGCTCCATTGTGGAATGAAAAGCTACTTTAATTAACATTGAATATTTTCCTGTAACACAATTACATTCTATTACATTAGGACATTCATTTATAAAAGGATAAAAAACTTCCTTCTCTTTTGGCGAAACTTCTAAATTAATAAATGCTGTGATATTAAATCCTAATTTGAAATTATCAATTTGAGCGGTATATCCCTTTATTATTCCTGCAGATTCAAGCTTTTCTATCCTAGATGATACTGCAGGAGTTGATAAATATACTTGCTCTGCTAAATATTTCAATGGATACCTTGCATTTTCTTGTAATAAATGAATTATTCTTAAATCAATTTTATCTAATTTTTCTATACACCCCATATTATTCCCTTCCTTTATTAATTAGAATATAAAAAAAAGCAAAGAAAAATATACCTTTTACGGTATAAGCTCCTTTGCTTATATTAATATAATACATTATTAGTAAGGATATTTCAAGGAATAAAATACCTTATACGTAAATTTATTAAGTATTTACATGAAATTCATAATAAAATAAACTATTTTCCTAAAATACTTTTATGCTTCATTTTCTAATACTTTAAATATGATTTGTTTATTTATTTAAAGTAAAAAACGCAATTTCCCACTATTTTTTCACATATTTCCAAATGTTATTTACTTATTAATTTTTAAGTGATAACCTCAAAACATAGAAAAAATCATTAATAAATGTAAGGTGGGATTAACAATGAGGTTAGAAAATGATTCAATTGGAAATATGAATGTACCAGATGATGCTTATTATGGAGTTCAATCATTAAGGGCAAATAAGAATTTTCATATTACAGGTAGAAAAATGAATGAAAATTTAATAGTTAGTTTATGTGAAATAAAAAAAGCAGCTGCTATTACAAATATGGAGTCTAAAAACCTTGATGAAAATATAGGAAACGCTATAATACAGGCTTGTAATGAAATAATTAAAGGTGAATTACATAACCAGTTTATTGTTGATCCAATTCAAGGAGGAGCTGGAACTTCAGCAAATATGAACGCTAACGAAGTGATTGCTAATAGAGCTATAGAATTCTTAAATGGAAATAAAGGTGATTATTCCATTGTTCACCCAAATGATCATGTTAATATGTGTCAATCAACAAATGATGTATTCCCTACTGCTGGGAAGCTTACTATACTAAAATTAATGCCAAAAGCTATAAAGGAATTAAAAAGATTAGAACGAGCTTTAACAAGTAAAGCAATTCAATTCGACAATATTATTAAAATGGGAAGAACTCAATTGCAAGATGCTGTCCCTATAAGATTAGGTCAATGTTTTAATGCATATGCATCTGTTATTAAAAGAGATATTATAAGACTAACAAAAGTTCAAGATGAAATTAGAGTAATAAATATTGGTGGAACTGCAGTTGGAACTTCTATTAATGTATCTGAATACTATCTAAATAATATAACTAGAACTTTGCAAGCTGTAACTAATGAAAGATTAATACAGGCAGATGACTTAATAGATGCCACACAAAATTTAGATAGCTTTGTTTCTGTTTCAAGTGCTTTAAAAACTTGTGCAGTTGATCTTTCTAAAATTGCTAATGATTTAAGATTATTGTCAAGTGGACCAAAAACAGGTTTTGGAGAAATCAACCTTCCTCCTATGCAAAATGGTTCTTCAATAATGCCTGGTAAAATAAATCCTGTTATACCAGAAGTTGTATCTCAAGTTGCTTTTAATATTATAGGTAATGATGCAACTATTACCATGGCTGCTGAAGCCGGTCAATTGGAACTAAATGCCTTTGAACCAGTTCTATTTTATAATATATTTGAATCTATTGAAACATTAACAGGTGCAGTAAAAACATTTACTGATAATTGTATATTAGGAATTACTGCAAATGACAAACGTTGTGAAGATTTAGTTAATTCAAGTGTAGGAATAGTTACAGCACTATGTCCATACATCGGATATAAAAAATCCTCTGAAATTGCTAAAAAATCATTAAAAACAAATGTTCCAGTTAAGGAATTAATTCTAAAAGAAGGTTTAATAGATGAAAAGGATATTGATAGAATATTAGATCCATATAAACTTACTGAAGTACTTACTATTAATAATGACACCCTTTCTGCTATTTAAAAAATAGCATTATTAAAGCTATGGCTTTAACAGATATAATTCTGTAAGCCATAGCTCTTTTTAGTTAATACTTCACTTCTTATCTTTTGCCATACCTATTTTAAGTCCGTAATTCCCACTACTTTTTCTATAAAAAGCTAAGTAAATATCTCCTCCACCAATTTCTCTATTTAAACTAAATAAAAAGCCTTTCAAAGTTAAGTATAAATCATCATTTATTGAGAGAATGCTTTCATCCTTTTTATGATTATAGCTTACATTAAATTTATATTTTCCACTTAAATAGATTACAATAATATCTTTGCTAAAATCCTCATTACAATTATCTACCCCAAAAAATTTTCTTAGCTTTTTAGGAATAATTATTTTTTTACTATCAATTATGTCCCTATCTACTAATTTAATGGCATAAGTATTATCCTGTATTCTCCACGGATTATTTTTTATATTTTCTACCATACTCCTCCCCCCTTACTTTAAGGTAAGTATAGCATAATATCTACTTAAATAATCTAAGAAAAACAAAAATTAACACAATATTATTATCTATCATTTAAAGAAACATATTTCTTTACCTGTGAAACATTCATATATGCAGGTCTTATTATTTTGTCTTGGTTAATTAATTCTTCCATTCTATGGGCAGACCAACCAGAAATCCTAGCTATTGCAAAAATAGGAGTATATAATTCTAAAGGTAAATCCAACATACTATATACAAATCCACTATAAAAATCAATGTTAGCACTAACACCTTTAAATGTTTTTCTTTCTTCTTCTATAACTTTTGGAGCTAATTTCTCAACCAAGGAATAAAGTTCATATTCTTCTGTTCTTCCTTTTTCTTCAGAAAGGCTTTTAACAAATTTCTTAAAGATATTTGCTCTCGGATCTGATAAAGAATAAACAGCATGTCCCATACCGTAAATTAACCCAGATTTATCAAAGGCTTCTTTATGAAGTAAAGCCTTAAGATAATTAGAAACTTCTTCTTCATCCTTCCAATCTTTTATCTTATTTTTCATTTCATTAAACATTTGCATTACCTTTATATTAGCACCACCATGCTTAGGTCCTTTTAAAGACCCTAATGCAGCAGAAATAGCTGAATATGTGTCTGTTCCTGATGATGATACAACATGAGTTGTAAATGTAGAATTGTTTCCTCCTCCATGTTCTGCATGTAAAACTAAAGCCAAGTCTAATATTCTTGCTTCAAGTTCACTATATACTGAATCTGGTCTTAACATATATAATATATTTTCTGCTGTAGAAAGTTTAGGGTTTGGAGTATGAATAATCAAGCTATTGTCATTATAATAATGATCATATGCTTGATATCCATATACTGATAACAATGGAAATAATGCAATAAGTTGCAAACACTGTCTTAATATATTAGGAATGGATGTATCATTAGCATTTTCATCGTAAGAATACAAAGTAAGTACACTTCTTGCTAAAGTATTCATCATATCAAAACTTGGTGCTTTCATAATAATATCCCTAACAAAAGAAGTTGGAAGAGTTCTATAATTAGCTAGTAATTCTGTAAAATCATTAAGTTGTTCTTCCCTTGGAAGCTCCCCAAGTAGTAGTAAATATGTTGTTTCTTCAAAGCCAAATCTTTTTTCCTTTATAAATCCATTTACAATTTCCTCAATATTTATTCCCCTATAAAACAACTTACCATCACAAGGTATTTCAATTCCATCAACAATTTTCTTTGATTGAATATCTGAAATTTCAGTAAGGCCTGTTAATACCCCTTTACCATTTAGATCTCTAAGTCCTCTATTTACTTTGAAATCTTTATATAATTGAGGTTCAATACTACTATTTTTTAAGCAAATATCTTTTAGATTAATTATTTCTTCCGTTACCTCATTATAATTTTTATCAAGTAAATTAATCATTCACTTACCCCCTTGTTATATTTTTGAATCATGCCCTTTATTATCCATTTTACCATATATAGTATTTAATTACATTATTAATTTATAAAATAAGGAGTCAATTATTATTGGCTCCTTAATTATTTTTATTTAAATCAAAATTTATTCTATCTACTCTACACTTTTCAGCTTGAATTATATTTTCTATTTTTTCAACTGCTTGTTCAACATTATTATTAATAATTCCATAATTATAAGTTGAAATAAGTTGAATACCATTATAAGCTGAATTAAATCTTCTTAATAGATTTTCTGGAGTATCCTTATTACTTTTTAGAATATTTTCTTTTAATTCATTTATAGAAGTTGGTAAGATGAAAATCAAAATTGCTCCTGGTTCAGTTTCTTTAATTTGAAGTGCACCTTTTATATCTACCTCTAATAAAACATCTTTCCCATTTTTTAATGCTTTCCTTACAGGATACTTAGGTGTTCCATAATAGTTTCCATATACCTCTGACCATTCTAAAAATGCGCCTTGTTCAACTTTTTTAAAAAACTCTTTATTTGAAACAAAATCATAAACGCCTTCTATGTCATCTTCTTTTTTTGGTCTTGTAGTTAATGATATTTGAGTATATATTTCATTATGCTTTTTTAATAAAGCATTAATTACTTTATCTTTACCAGCTCCAGTTGGACCTGAAACCACTAATAACAATCCTTCATTACTCATTATGATTCCCCCAATCTTTTATAGAAAATTTCTTGCTCAGAAATCTTTAAATTCTATTAGAATATGGACTAGTATTAATATATTATAACAATAAACAATATATTTTGTAAATTTATTTATAAAAAAATCCAAAAGTAAGGAAATAATTTTATGAAAACCTTTTATTGTTTTTTATTTTTATATTGCAAGAAGGTTGTACTAATGTTATATTTTATATAATAATTGTTATCTAAAAATAATTATTCACATTTTGCCAACAATAGATTTTTTATGTAAAAGAGGTGTATATTATGAAAGAACAATGGCTTAATTTTAAACCTGGAAAATGGTCAAAGCACATTGATGTAAGAAACTTTATACAAACTAACTATACTGAATATACAGGTGATGACAGTTTCTTAACTGGTGCCACTGATGCCACAAAAAAACTTTGGGATGATGTTAGTTTACTTTTTGAAAAAGAAAGGGCTAATGGCGTTCTAGATGTTGACACTGATACTGTTTCATCGATTAATGCTTATAATCCAGGATATATTGATAAATCTCTTGAAAAGATAGTTGGACTTCAAACAGATGCTCCATTAAAAAGAGCTGTTATGCCACAAGGTGGAATAAGAATGGCTGAAACTGCAGCTAAAGCATATGGTTATGAAGTAAGCCCAAAAATTTCTGAGATATTTACTAAATACAGAAAAACTCATAATCAAGGTGTTTTTGATGCCTATACAAAGGAAATGAGATTAGCAAGAAAATATGGTATTGTAACTGGATTACCTGATGCTTATGGACGCGGAAGAATAATAGGTGACTATAGAAGAGTTGCATTATACGGTGTAGATGCCTTAATTGCTGACAAAAATAATCAAAAAGACAGCCTTGAAGTAAGTACAATTGACGAAGAGATTATTAGATTAAGAGAAGAGATTTCAGATCAAATATCTGCTCTTATGGAATTAAAAGCTATGGGGGCTTCTTATGGATTTGATTTATCTAAACCAGCTAAAAACGCAGCAGAAGCTGTTCAATGGCTATACTTTGGTTATTTAGCTGCAATTAAAGAACAAAATGGTGCAGCTATGTCTCTTGGTAGAACTTCAACTTTCTTAGATATTTATATTGAAAGAGATCTTAAAAATGGGACTTTAACTGAAGAAGAAGCACAAGAATTAATGGATCATTTTGTTATGAAATTAAGATTAGTTAAATTCCTAAGAACCCCAGAATACAACGATCTTTTCTCAGGAGATCCTACTTGGGTTACTGAATCTATTGGAGGTATGTCTCTTGATGGAAGAACTTTAGTTACTAAAAATTCATTTAGGGTATTAAACACTTTATATACCTTAGGACCATCACCAGAACCTAATTTAACTGTTTTATGGTCAACAAGACTTCCTCAAGGATTTAAAGATTTCTGTTCAAAAGTTTCAATTGAAACTAGTTCAGTTCAATATGAAAATGATGATTTAATGATGCCTTACTGGGGAGATGATTATGCAATTGCATGTTGTGTATCTGCTATGAGAGTTGGAAAACAAATGCAATTCTTTGGTGCAAGAGTAAACCTTGCTAAAACTCTTCTTTATACTATTAACGGTGGTAAAGATGAAAAATCTGGAGTTCAAGTTGCTCCAAAAATGGAACCAATTACTTCTGAATATTTAGATTATGATGAAGTAATGGAAAAATTTGATGTAATGACAGATTGGTTAGCTAACTTATATGTTAATACTTTAAATGTAATTCACTATATGCATGACAAATACTCTTATGAAGCATTACAAATGGCTCTACACGATAGAGATGTATTTAGAACCATGGCTTGCGGTATTGCAGGACTTTCTGTTTGTTGTGATTCTCTATCTGCTATAAAATATGCTAAAGTTAAACCAATAAGAAATGAAGAAGGAATTGCTGTAGACTTTGAGGTAACTGGTGATTTCCCTAAATACGGAAATGATGATGATAGAGTTGATGATATTGCAGTATTCTTAGTTGAGAATATGATGAAGAAAATAAGGAAGAATAAAACTTATAGAAATGCTTATCATACACAATCAATATTAACAATAACATCTAATGTTGTTTATGGTAAGAAAACTGGTACTACTCCATGTGGAAGAAAAGCAGGAGAACCTTTTGCACCTGGTGCAAATCCAATGCATGGTAGAGATATGAGTGGTTCTTTAGCTTCATTAAATTCTGTAGCTAAACTACCATATGAAGAATCACAAGATGGAATTTCTAATACTTTCTCAATAATACCTGATGCTTTAGGTAAGACTCTTGAACAAAGAATTACAAATTTAAGTGCAATGCTTGATGGATATTTTGGTCAAGATGCACATCACCTAAATGTAAATGTATTTAATAGAGAAACATTATTAGACGCAATGGAACATCCAGAATTATACCCACAATTAACTATTAGAGTTTCTGGATATGCTGTTAATTTCATTAAGCTTACTAAAGAACAACAATTAGATGTTATTAACAGAACTTTCCATTCAAAAATGTAGAATGCTTTCAAAAGATTTTCAAAAATAATATTTATATCGGCTAAAGCCTAGTGTTTTAGCCGATTTCTATTTCATAGATAAATTAATCTAAATTAAATTTTATAACTTTATTATTTTTTTGACGAATTTTTGACGGCAAATAAAATAAGCTAGGCATGTGCTAGCTTATTTTACTCTAATCTTATTCGAATCACTAAATGTTAAAGTAGCATTTGATCCAGTATTCTTTAGTAGCTATATATAATTTTTAATGTAAAACTTAATTGTAAATTTATAAAATATTATATAAATTTCTACATTCAGTTTGAAAATGCAAAAGCTAGGCTGATAACCTAGCTTTCTTTATATGATATGTATTAATGAATAAATAATATAGCAAAGTATTTGCATAAATCCAATGCCAAAAATAAAACCAGTAAATAATCTTTTAATATTATTAGACAAATACTTTGTAAAATATTGAATTAATCCATCTGCCACCATTGGTAAAAGCATCAAAAGGCTAAGTGCATAATTTAATCTATAATTAAACATAAACAATATAAATGAAATAATTTCACCAAATATAATCCCAGTACACCTTGCACATACTGGCATTTGATATCCTCTTATAAACAAGCTTCTTTCTGACATTTGGTGACAACCCCAGTATCTTTCACATAGTTCCATTGATTTAATCCATATTTTAATTTTCTTTTCCATCACATTTTAAATTTATACCCACAGTCAGGACACGCCCAAAAATGAGTTGTTTTAGTTTTCCCTGTACCGCACAAACCCAATAACCCACAAAAACATATTTTCCAGAAGCTAGCTCCTTTTCCTTTAACATCACTTACAGCTTGCAAATTTTGATTTCCACACTTAGGACATTTCATTTTACATTCCTCCCTTCCACATATTTATATATTACTATATTTGATATATTTTGTAAATCTATGTATGTATTTCTTATACATGGTAATAATTAAAGTATATTTTTTATTCTCATAATAACCTAAAAAAGATAACACTATTTAGTGCTATCTCTTTATCTATTACCTTATCTTGTAGTTTATTATAATTCTTTAATGTTAATCCCAACTATCCCCTCTACTAATAAGCCATTTGCCATCAACATCAAGGAAGCCAAATCCTTGAGTATTTAATTCATTTTGAAGTCTTAATACCCAATTATCAGATAAACTATTTTGCATTTGTTGTGCAGCTGCATTATATAAATCCGCACTCTATTAATATAGCTGGAGCATTTGTATTTTTAACTACATATAAATTTCCTTTATTAATTCCTCTATCTACATATCCTAATTTACATACCTCTTGTTTATACCATTCTAAAAACTCTTTTTCATTCATTGTTTACGTTCCCTCCTTAATTTTAGGTATAGAAAAAGAATCCCATTGCCAGGATTCTTATAAAATTCTCTATTTATGTTCACTTATTAATTTATTGGATTCATTATATGCACAAGATAACACTTGGATAGGTTTGTCATATGGCTTAATCCAATCCTTATTTACACTTAATTGTGTTAATGCTGTATGACCTTCAATCATTTGAACTAATGACGCCGTATATGCCGCTCTTAACTCAGGAGTACAACTAGTAAGAGCAGAATTAAGATACATTTCTGCAGCCTCTTTTGAAGATGCTAACATACTTGACGCAATTATTTTATCGTCAATATCCACATTATTTTTAATTAGATTTCCAATTAAGTTTCTCATAGTATTATCCCTCCTCAGTAATTGGCACTTTATTTTCAATTATAAATTGATGTATTCCTTTTATTCTTCCCTCAGTTGCTAATATACTGGCTTCAGATTGTCTTTTTAATTCTTCATCTGATATTAATGCATTTATTGATTTTTGCATAATTAGCCCATCTGATTCCATCTTTAAAATTGCTGCTAGAGATAAGTTTTCAACTTCTGAAAGTGTTCTCATATATTCACCACCTATAATATAGTTTTACTCCTCTATATTATTGTTTTTTTTCAATTTAATAAACCTGTTAATATTCACCATTACTATTTTCTAGGATTTTCAAATGATGGAGCAGTAGGATTAGGAGCTTCATGTGAAGGTCCTGGTGTTGATAGATCAAAATATAACTTTGAATCCTCTGTAACGCCAAAATCCTTATTAGATCCAGTCTTTTGAACTTTATTTAGTGCTTCTCTAAATAGTGCATTATGAGCTTCTTCTCTATTTAATAAAAAATCTATTGTTGCTCTTACCTCTTTATCTTCTATTTGTCTATAAAGATATTCATATACTACCTTTGCTCTTTGTTCAGATGCAATATTAGATAAAAGATCAGCCACTAAATCTCCAGTAACTGTTACATAATCTGATGTCCATGGTGCACCTGATGAATTGATTAAAACTGGAGATAATCCACATTGTACATGAGTTTGAATTTCTCCACTACCAACTTCAGTATTATTAACATCATGCCCATTTAATAAATTAATAGTTTGTGCAACCATTTCCATATGGCTTAACTCTTCAGCACCTATATCTAAAAATAAATCCTTAATTTCAGGATCCTTTATCCTAAAGCTTTGGGAAATATATTGCATAGCTGCTTTAAGTTCTCCATTTCCACCACCTAATTGTTCTTGCATTAATACTGCATACTGTGGATTAGGTCTTTCAACTTTTACTTCATGCAATAATTGTTTTTTGTGTTCAAACATTAATTTTATCCTCCAATCATAGTTACTAACATGTATTATTCCTTAATATAAATCCAAATATTCACTACATATTAAATAAACTATGATCTTCAATAATTTCACCTAGGACAATTTGATTAAAAATTTAAAATTTACATTAATTCTGAATTTTACATTAATATGCTACTCTTAGTTCTTCTCTAATCCCATCTCTTCTCTAACATAAACTTTATTCATTAACATAATTATCTAAGGAACTTGATATTTCCATTACTTTTTCTAACAAACTCTTTGCTTCTTCAGCCTTATTTTTATTAGAATTTGCAATATATGTAACAGATTCAGTATTTGCTGTTACTTCTTCACTTACTGCTGATAATTGTGATATACTTTCTACAATATTGTTATTAGAATCTACTAATTCTTCCACCATAGTATTTATACCTGAAATATCTTTCTTTAATTCTTTTATTCCAGAATCTACATCATGGAAGTTACCATTTATTTTACTAATAATCTGTTCTTGTTTTTCTGTAGATTTTACAGATAGATTAATAACATCTGATGCATTAAGTGTTTCCTTATTTAGCTCTTCAATTAAATGTGTAATACTTTCTGTTGATTGCCTTGTTTGATCTGCTAATGATCTTATTTGATTTGCTACTACAGCAAATCCTTTCCCTGCATCGCCTGCCCTTGCACTTTCAATTGATGCATTTAATGCTAATAGATCTGTTTGTGATGATATACTAAATATAATTTCAGCAAAATTTTTCATTTTACCTGTTTTATCTCTAACTTTATTCATGGCATCAACTACTGATTCATTTGTTTCAGAAATTAATTTTGAATGAAGTTGCAAATCATTCATTAATTCTATACCATTGTCTACAGTTATTCCAACCTTTTTTGAAATTCCTACTATATTTTTCGATTTATCTGCTGTAGTTCCTATAGCAGTTTGAATTGCTTCTGTCATAACAGTTTGCTGCCTTGTATTATCACAGGTATTTTTAGTTCCTTTACCAATTTCATCTATAGCAACTTGCACTTCACCTGTAGATTCCTCAAGCTCATTTACTATTTCTCCAATTTCCTTTGTCTTATTTTTAACTGTACCTGTTATTTCTAAAACATCTCTTAACATATTCTCTTGTTTCTTTTTCTCATCTGATATCTCCCCGAAAATATCTTTATTATATTTATCTTGAAGAAAACTAACTGAACAAGTTGAAAATACTAATACAATACCTAAAATAACTTGGAAAAAGTATGATTGGCTTTCGAGAACCGTACTATTTACGGATATATTAATTATAATAATAGTTCTAAGTATTAACTCAGCCATTATTATTGAGGTAATTTTATATATTAGTTTTGAATCATAATATAATAATGCAGTAAAAACTAATGAAAATATCATAAAAGCCACTGCTACACTTTGTGTTAGTGCATTTGCCATTAAATAAAACAATATCATAGTTACTATTATAATTTTTCTTGTTCCCTTTGGATTTTTCACATTAATGTAACATCTATATATTGATATCGCTCCACATATTAAAGCATATATTAATAATATAATTGGAAGTATAGGCAATTTTATTGCCAAAACTCCTTTACCTATAAAAATAGCTATAATTGATATAATATGTATGATAATAGATCCCCAGCACATAAATCTATTTGTTTTATTAAGTCTTTCTTCATCAGAAGCATATTTTCTAGTATATATTTCATTTTCCATATATAATCCTCCCATTTCTAATGTTTTCATATATTAATTATAAATGATTTTTGCACAAAAAAATTCCAATTTAAAACTATTAATTAAATTTTTACAAATTAGGAATATTTTTCATTAATAAATAAAAAAAAACAGTATTTCATGTTAATAACATAAAATACTGTTTTTATATTTTAGTTTTTATATCCTGTAAATCCTACAACCTTAAGTAATTCTATAATTTCTTTTGGACTTCCATTTGCTTCCTTGTTTCTATATGCTATTTTTATATTTCTTATATTGGCTTCCTTTGCAGTTTCAATGGATGAATAAAACTTAATTATATTTAAATCATACCAATAAACTTTTTCTTTAAATATTTTTTCTACCTTGTATTTATCATAATACTCTAGGAATAAAACTTCATCGCCAAAAGGATATAATTCTCCTTTTCCATTAATTATATCATCCTCACAAATACCATCATAATATTTGTATGGTGCTACTACTCTAACTCTTTTTTTGGCAATATCATATATTACCTTAACCATATTAACAAAATCTTTATTATAATGCTCTGGAATATTTAAAACGTTACACATTGCTATGTATAAAAACGCTTCACAATTTAATGTTATCCAATTTTCCCCTTCATTTAAAATAATACCATCTAATCCCATTACATATAAATCTCTAACTAATGAAGTTAGTTGTTCATTAGATATTTCACTAAACATTTCAGAACCGTCTTTACATACGGAATTTATTCTTTTAGCACAGTTTTTAGCAAGCTCTGCTTCTGTAAATACTCTTAAATAGTAGGAATCCCCTTGCCCTATTTCATCAACATAAGCTCTAAATTTATTTGATTTCCACTCTTCTTCTGTTGTATTATTCACAGCAACAACATATAAATTTGATTCTTTCAATACACTTTCAAATAACTTATTACAGCCTTCTAGCCTTTCGTTTACGTCCTTAATACTGTTTATATTTTCAATTTCTTTGTTAATCTCAACAAATCTTTTATTTTTACTAAATAACATTTTTACCAACCCTTTTAATTTTATCTTTTTTATTATACCTTGAAACTAGTTTTATTAATTTTAACAAATTGTAAACTTTTAATTATTAGTTTTAATAACTAAAATTGGAATATGAACTCTATCATTAATCCTTATTGGCAAAGTTCCATTTCCAAGTCCACGACTTACTATCATTTTACCTCCATTATCTGCTTCATATAAACCTGAAGTAAACTTTGGTAAAAATCCCTGACCTGGTGCAAATAAGCCTTGATTAATAATAGGAATCCTGATTTGTCCTCCATGTGCATGACCTGAAAACATATAATCTGGAATTATAGAATTTTTATCTGAAAAAACTGCTGAAAATTTATTGGGATTATGTACTAAAACAATCTTTGGTATATCTTGTATTTCATCTATATCTTTGAATAATTTACTACTATAATTACTGCCGTATTTTAATCCTAAAAACGCTATTTTATTCCTACCTTTCTCATAAATCTCACATTTGTTTTCAATTAAAATTATATTGTTCTCCCTTAATACTTGTTCCCATAGACTGTAAAAGTTGTCAATCTCATGATTTCCACTTACAGCATAACACTTTGCAATCTTCGATATTCTGTTGCAAAAATCACTAAGTCCGCTATTAAAAATATCTGTTTTTCTATCAATTATATCTCCTGTTAATAAAATAACATCTGGTTTTTCTTTTTCAAGACTTTCAACAATTTCATCAATTAAAATCTTGCTTGTAGGCATATGAATATCTGAAATATTTGCTATTTTTATTTCATCTAAATTTTTATTGTATTTTGTATTTTCAACGTTAATGGTTTCAATATCAATTATAAAATTTTGAAATAGCTCATATATGCAAAATAATATTAAAAATATTAATATTAAAGCAATACTTAATTTTCTTTTCATATATACTCCTAAATTATATCAAGCTCAGTTTTAAATAAATGTTGATTTCTAATTACAACGCTAAATTATATAAAAATGTGAACTAGTCTCCTATTTATTATACTAGTTCACATAAACTTTGAAAACATTTAATCTCTTATATTTTTCTTAAGAATTCCAATTATTATAACTATTACTATCTACTAATACATAACAGCTTTTACTTTTCACTTCAATTGATCCTTCTTTTATCTCATCAAGTTTCTCTGTACCTGCACTTTTTTCATTTACTATTATTACATATTCTTTATTTGGCAAGTCAATTTTAATATTAAAATTATTTGCATTACATATTACTATTATCTCATTATATTTATCCTTAACAGCTCCACCATTAATACTATATGCAACCACATTTGAAATACCTGGATTTAAAAATTTCAAATTATCTTGAATTTCAGAATTAAAATCCATTCTAAAAGCTTTATGATTTTTTCTAAGTTTAATTAATCCTTTATAATAATCAAATAATTCTTTATATTTTATTTTTCTGTTCCAGTCAATTCTATTTACACTATCTGGTGAATTGTAGCTATTTTCATTTAAAGTTCCATCAGGATTGACTTTAGTTCTTGCTAATTCTTCACCTGCTTGAATAAAAGGTATTCCTTGAGAAGTAAACACAATAGCTGCAGCTAATTTATTCATTTGAATAAGTTCTTCTTCACTTTTTCCTTCTGTAGATACTTGTAGCTTATCCCATAATGTAAAGTTATCATGAGCAGAATCATAATTAACAGTCTGATATGGTTCATTTGCCCAAGGGTCCTTTGAATTTGCCACCATTGAATAGTTAATATCCGAATGATAAGTTGCAGCAACAACTCCAAACTTTATTGTTTCTTCATATCCTGGCTGATCATTTACAAATCCTCGTTCTTTTGCATTAAATACATGTCCCTTAATACCATCTCTAGTATTATCATTAAAGACTGCAATTTGTGAACTTCCATATTTTACAGTATTATATTTTAATGCTGCTTCTCGTTCTGGAAGTGGAGATGCCCCTCCTTGCCATCCTTCTCCATATAAAATAATAGTTTTGTCTATTTTATTTAATCTAAACCTTAATTCCTTCATTGTTTGTATGTCCGTTAATCCCATTAGATCAAATCTAAAACCGTCAATATGATATTCTTTTGCCCAATAAACCACAGAATCAGTAATTAATTTTCTAACCATAGGTCTTTCAGAAGCCAATTCACAACCACAACCAGATCCATTTGAAAAATTACCATTTGAATCCTGTCTATAATAATAATTTGGTACAGCTTTATTCAAATTAGAATCATAAGAAGCAAAAGTATGATTGTATACCATATCCATTACAACTCTAATACCAGCTTTATGAA
This sequence comes from Clostridiales bacterium, assembly GCA_012519845.1. Classification (GTDB taxonomy): domain Bacteria; phylum Bacillota; class Clostridia; order Clostridiales; family Clostridiaceae; genus Clostridium. The sequence continues at coordinate 43,321 of JAAYPK010000082.1, read as the reverse complement.
GATGTAAAATCATTTCTTTAAATTCTTTTATTCTTACCTCTCCATTAAATGGATCTAATGAATAAGATCCTTCAGGTACATTAAAGTTTTGTGGATCATAACCCCAATTGTATTGTGGAACTTCTGGTTTTGACTCATCTACGGTGCAATAATCAAAGGTTGGTAATAAATGCAAGGTAGTAATTCCTAATTCCTTTAGATGATCAATACATGTTTTTATATTAGTACCAGGAATTGTAGTATTCTCTTCCCACATTCCATTATACTTTCCTCTATTTTTTTTGCTTACTCCCGAACTTTCATCTATAGAAAAATCTCTTATATGAGCTTCATATAATATAGAATCAATAATTCTGTTTAAATCAGGCTTTTTATCTTCTTCCCATCCCTCTGGATTGGTTGATTCTAAATCAATTACCATTGATTTTAATCCATTAACACCAACAGCTTTTGCATAAGGATCTACAACTTCATTGACTTTTCCATCTACATCCACTAAATAATTATAATAAACACCATTTAAATCGCCTAAAACTACTGTTTTCCAAATACCTTTCTCTTCTTTTATCATTGAAATTGGCTTATTAGTTGATTCGTATAGCTTTAATTCTACTTTATTTGCTGTTGGAGCCCATATAATAAACTCTGTTTTGTCTTTTGAATAAATAGCTCCTAATTCACCATCATATTGATTTAAGTTGTTAAATATATTACCACTTAACATAATGCTCAACCTCTTTCGTAAAATAATTCTCTACAATATATAATACAATTACTTTTTATATTCTATCACAACCTCATTAACTTTGCCCTAAATATTAACAAATTTTATTATTTTATTTATATATTCTTCACTAGAATATACTTATCTAATATTATTTTATTCCATAAAAAAAAAGTTGATAGATATAAATATAAATTTATACCTATCAACTTATTATTTTTAAAATCCTAGTGGAATTCCAAATGTAAAGAATACTATTAATAGTACAGTCCAAGTTATTAAAAATGCTATTGAATATGGGAACATTAATTTAATCATATCTCCTAAAGTATATTCTGGCTTATATTTTTTCATAAATACAAGAATAATCCCCGCATATGACATAAGTGGTGATATTACATTAGTTGATGAATCTGCTATTCTATATGCTGCAGATACCATATCTGGAGTTAATGATGAATTAACTTGATATAACATTGGAATAAAAATTGGTCCAAGTAACATCCATTTAGCAGTTAATCCTCCTACAAATAAATTAATTATAGATGTTATTAGTATAAAACCTATTAATAATAATAGTGGATATTCTGCTACTCCTATGTTCTCTAATAAAGTAGCACCTAAGTATGTTATATAAGTTCCTAAATTTGAATAACTTAATATTGCTAAGAAGTTATATGATATAAATGTTAACACTAATATATATCCCATATTAGACATTTGCTTTGACATTGCTTTTATAATATCCATTGCAGAATTAAACTTTTTAACTTTAATTCCATAAAATAAACCTGGCATAAAGAATGCAAATGTAATTAATAATATGATATTATCTAAAACTGGCTTAATTGTTTTCCCATCTTCATTAACATATGGTGCTAATGGTCCAAAAGCTGCAATAATTATTAAAACAAGTGCAATTAATAGTCCTAAACCAGCCCATAATAGGCCTTTGTTTTCTTCTTCCTTAACATTAAAATCGCCTAAATTTAAATCTTCTGGAACAACATAAGATTCTTTTTCAAGCTTTGGCTTAACAAATTTAGCTGTTACAAAATATCCAACTACTGCTAGAAGTATTGTTGATACAACTATGAAATAGTAATGCATTGTAGCTGGAGTAATTGGTGCTCCTTGAGCGGTAACAAAAGGAACCCCTTGACCTTCTGCAAAGGCTTTGGCATTATTCCCTACAATAACATCTATAGGCGTACCTGGAAGAAGATTTGCACTAAATCCTGCTGATACCCCTGCAAATGCTGCTGCCATACCAATTAAAGGATTTTTCTTTAATCCTACATATAATAAACCTGCTAAAGGTATTAATATTATATATCCTGCATCCGTAGCTATACTACTCATTATTCCTATAAAAACTAAAATTACTGGTAAAAACTTATCTGATACCTTAGTCCCTATTTTTTTTATTAATGTTGATAACAATCCTGCTTCTTCGGCAATTCCTACACCAAGCATTACAACCAAAATAGTACCTAATACTCCACCACCGTATGCTAACCAGTTTGTAATAAGTGCATTATCGAATATCCATCTAAAGTTTTCTGCTTTAAACATATTCTTAATTTCATAAGTGATAGTACCTCCATCAGCTCCAATAGTTTCAAATTTCATTCCTCCCATGAAAATTGAAAGAACCATTACTACTGCGAAAAATACTGAAAATATTATTGCTGGATCTGGTATTTTTTTACCAACTCTTTCAATAAACCCAACTTTCTTTTTATCATTTGTTTTCATTTTTACTCTCCTTTTTATAATCACCATTTTCTATGCTACATTATAACATTTTTATGTATCTATTCAACGTATTTGTTGATATTTTTTAAATTTAATTATATTTTTATAAAAAATTTATTATATTATCAATTTTTATTATTTTTAAATTCTTTACATTAATAATTTCCTATAAAAAAATCGTAAAGACAACTTTCAGCTATATTTTTAGGCAAGCTTTTTTTAAGTACTTCTAAAGAATTAAAAAAGGATCCACTTAAGTGAATCCTTTAATATACTTATACAAATATTTCATTTGGAAACTTTTCTTTCTCTACAGGTTCATGAATTAAGAATCCCTGTATCTTATCAACATGCAATTTCTTTAGTAGGTCTAATTGCTCTTTATACTCAATTCCACTTGCAATAACTTCTAGATTTAAAGTATTAGCTAACTTTAATAATGCTGATATTATTGCAACAGTTTTTAAATCTTTTTCTATTTTCTTTAACAAAGACCTGTCTATTTTTATTGATGTTATAGGAAGCATATTAATATCTTTAAAATTTGAATAACCTGCTCCAAAATCATCTAATGTTATTTCCACTCCAAGTTTTCTAATTTCTTCTAAAATACTTGATATAGATGAAACATCATCTAAAAATTCTTCTTCTAATATTTCAATTCTTATAGCTGATGGTTCCAAGTTATTGTCTTTTAGAAGAGTTTTTATTTTATCAACTAATTTGTTTTGAAGCAAAAATCTTTTCGAAACATTAATAGCAACTTTAAATTCTTTTTGTTCTTTTCTTTTATTTGAACAAAATTTAACTGCTTCATTAAATATATAATTATCAATATTAACTATATCTCCAGTTCTTTTTGCACTTGGAATAAATCTGTCTGGAATAATTACTTCCCCATCCTTCATCCATCTACATAAAGCTTCTGCTCCTACTATTTGATTTTGTTTTAAGCTATAAATCGGTTGGAATTCCACAAATATTTCCTCATTTGATAATGCTTTTTTTAAACTCATTTGTATTTTAGCTTCTTCTTCCATTATTTCATTAAAAACATTTATTTTATTTCCACCGCTATTTTTACTTTTATACATTGCTACATCAGCACACTTTAACAATGCTTCAATATCATTTGAATCTATTGGAAATCTACTTGCCCCTAAACTTGCATTAATTTTATATGGATACTTATTATAGCTTTCAACTGAATTTAATTCATGAATAATCTTATGTCCAAAACTTTCTACCTCATGAATAGTATATTCACCTTTTAATATTCCTAAAAATTCATCTCCACCTAGTCTACCAATTATAAAATTATCATTATCTATTTTATCAAGGGTTTCTGCTGCTCTAATTAATACTTCATCACCTACATTATGTCCTAATGTATCATTTATAGTTTTAAAATTATCTAAATCAATATAATAAACAGCAAATTTCTCATTTTTTAATGCAAGTTCATCTAAATAATTATATAAACTAAATCTATTTTGAATATTAGTTAATACATCGTAATTTGCAATACGTTTCATCTCTTCAGCGTACTTTCTATTTTCACTTATGTCAGTTAAAATCATTGCAAAATATTCTGTTTCTATAGGATATACTGTTAAGTATGCCCATCTATCTACTCCAAGTCTTACTGATAGTTTTAATACTGACTGATTTTTTCCGCCTACATGTCTTAATATTTTTTGTACAACATCCTTATCCTTTACATAGTCCTCAAATAATTTTTTAAAACTAGCTGTTAATAAATTTTCTTTACTTTTTCCTATCATTTCAGCTAATGAAGCATTAAGTTCTACAATAAAAGCGTCTTTAATTGCTCCATTATTATCTTTCAAAATCTTAAAATAGGCATATCCATCATTTAATCCTTCAACTAATGTGCTATATTTTTTTTCATTTGAAACAACAATATCATTCGTATCTTCAATAGATTGAAAAATTGTGTTTATATCTCTTGCAAGTTGTCCAAATTCATCATTATCATCAATTTCTGTTAATCTTTCCTGAGGATTGCTAGTTGTATTTATTTGATTAATCTGATAATTTAATTTAGATACTTTTTTTCCAATTAACTTTCTTGTAACAATATAAATAATAACTAATATAATAGCATTAAAAATAATTATAAATAAAAATAAGATTTTTAGATTTTTTTCAATATCTGAACTCTGAATAAATTTAATAACATAACTTGATGAAAAAATTATAGCTAATGTAGATAGAATCCAAATAGATCCAAAGAAAACTATAAATTTCTTCGCTAATTTCATATATTCACCCCTAATTCTAAAATGTATAAATAATTCCATATTAATTATACATTAGCCCTTAATAAATATAAAGTTAATTTAGAATGTAAAAAAGGGAGTGATAAAAGTCAAGTATTCTCCATTTACATAATACAAATACAATACAAAACTATATCATCCCGCCTTTAACTTTTATTTATACTTCAAAATCTTCAATTCTAATAATATTATCAATTCCTGTAACAGCTTCTAAGGATTTTATTTCTTCTAAAGCTTTTTGAATTTTTGCTTCTTCAGTATAATGAGTTACAAGTACCAAAGGAACTTGTGATTCTTTGTGAGCACCCTTTTGAATTACTGAACGTAAGCTAACATTATTCTTTCCTAAAATAGCTGTAATTTCGCCAAGAACACCCGGTTTATCAAGCACTGTTGCTCTTATGTAATATTTACTATTAATTTCATTCATACTAACAATTTCTTTATTCCATAAGTTATTTTTAACAACTGGTATTGGATTTTCTTCATCAAAATTACTTCTAAGAATTGAAATAATATCTCCAACTACAGCACTTCCTGTAGGTAATTCTCCTGCTCCTCTTCCATAAAACATTAAGTCACCTACTGCATTTCCATTAACAAATACAGCATTAAATGAATCATAAACATTAGCTAAAGGATGAGTTTCAGGTATCATTGTAGGATGTACTCTAAGTTCAAGCTTTCCATCTACATCTTTAACAATTGCAAGAAGCTTAATCACCATACCAAAACTTTTAGCATATTCAATATCTATATCTGATATTTTTGTAATTCCTTCTCTATATACTTTATCTACTTCTATTTTTGTACCAAAGGCAAGAGAAGCTAAAATAGCTAATTTATATTGGGCATCAAAGCCTTCAATATCTGATGTAGGGTCTGCTTCAGCATAACCTTTTTCTTGTGCTTCTTTTAAAACATCTGCAAATTTACTACCTTCAAGCTCCATTTTACTTAGAATATAATTTGTAGTTCCATTTATTATTCCATATAATGTTTTAATTTTGTTTGCAGTTAATGCTTCGTTAATTCCTTGGATAATTGGTATTCCACCAGCAACACTTGCTTCATAATTAAACATTACTCCTTCATCGTCTGCTTTTTGGAATATTTCATCTCCATAATTTGCAAGTAACATTTTATTAGCAGTTACAATATGTTTCTTTTTACTCATAGCCTTTAACATATATTCTCTTGCAGGCTCTATTCCACCCATTACTTCAACAACTACTTTAATTGAGTCATCATCTAATATCTCTTGAAAATTTGTAGTAATAATGTCATTTGGAACTTCAATTCCTCTAGGTTTGTTTGCATCTCTAACTAATATTTTAGCTATTTCAACTTTATAGCCAGAACGTTTTCTTATTTCTTCTCCATTAGCCTGTAGGATTTTCCAGACACCTCTTCCTACGTTTCCTAATCCTAATAAAGCTATCTTTGCTGTCTTCATTTCCATTTCCCCCTTTTATTTTGTGTTCCCCAACTAAACACAGATATATTAATTATATTACTTTTCTAACAAAATATCTAGTTTTCCTTATGTTATTACCTCATACAATAATACAGCACCTAAAAAATAAAATGTACCTATAAATCCTAAAGGTGTTAAGGCTAAAAATATTGCAATTATAACAATTAAGGGATGTATCCCTAAAAAGCTTGAAACTAACTTTTGTTCTAAGTACTGTCTAATAACAACAACTCCAATATATCCTATTATTAAAATAATAAATCCTTTAATGTTACCAGATACTATAGCTATTATAGCAAGTATTCCATAAAAAATTCCTGCTCCAAATAAAGGCAAAGCATCAACTAAAGCTGTTAATACTGCAAGAACAAAAGCATATTTTACATCCGCTATATAGTAAATAATTGTTGTATATATAGTAATTGCAATGAGGATTACTCCTAATGCTTTTAAATATCCTCCAAATATATCATTTTTCTTTTTCCTAATTTTATTAATTAATTCAAGACCTTTTTTAGAAAAAGCTCCTCTTAATTTACTATGAATTTTATCAATATCTTTTATAAAGAAAAAGGTAGCTATAATCGTAATTAATACCATTATTACTGCTGTTGGTATGGATACAATTATTCCAAGTAAATTATTTACGAAGGTAGCCATTAATCCTGTTATAGTTGATATTAACTTTCCTAAAACTTCATTAGCTTTTTCTATAATTGCAGGATCAAAATTAGATAATAATTCATTTCCCTTTGATGTAAACTCTTTATATAGTTCATTCACATTATTATCATTTGAAATATATATGTAAAAATTATAGAACTCTCCAACAATTTTATAACCAATTCCAAAAACTATAACAACTAAAATTGCAATAATTAACAAGGTTAATAATAATGAAACAACACCATCAGTTAATTTAATTTTTTTAGTTTTATTATTTAATAATAATATTTTGTTTTTTAAGGGTCTTATAGATATAGCAATAAAATATGCAATAACAAAAGGTATGGCATACTTAATACCCATGGCTAAAATTATAAAACACACAGAATAAATTAATAAAAATTTGCTTATTTTCTTTATTGATTTAATCAAATCTTCTGAAAAATATTGTGCCACTGCACTAAAGAATTTTTTCATAAGTCACCTTCTTTATAATTATTATTAAATTATAGAATAAAATATATACTTTTACAATGAATCTAAAGAATAAATGGAATCACATATAAATACATTAGAGTAATAAATTAATTTACAAAGGAGTATTTATGTTAGATTCTAAAATTCTTTTCCCTTTTATTTTAGCATTATTTAGTGGTTTATCAACAGTACTAGGAGGCTTATTAGTTTTCTTTACAAAAAATAATAATAATAAAATAATTTCTTTTTCCTTGGGATTTTCAGCTGGAGTTATGATTACAATCTCCCTTACTGATTTATTTCCTGAGGCTAGTTCCACTTTAATCAAACATAATGGAAATTTAAAAGGAATGCTTTTATCACTATTATTTTTAATTATTGGAATAGCAATTGCTTATCTTATCGATTCTTTTATTCCTGACACTACAGGTAACACAACTCTTAATTCTAATAATTCTGCAGTTATTTATAAGGTAGGCTTAGTTTCTATGATAGCTTTAATACTTCATAATTTTCCTGAAGGTATTGCTACATTTATTTCTGGATATCATGACAAGTCATTAGGTATTTACGTTGCTTTATCAATATCCCTTCATAACATACCTGAAGGAATAGCTATAGCCATACCTATATATTACGGTACAAACAGTAGATTACTGGCAATAAAATATACTTTATATTCTGCCCTTGCTGAGCCTTTTGGTGCCCTTATTGCTTTTTTATTTTTAAGGCCATATATTAATGATGTTATTCTTAGCATTACCTTTGCATTAGTTGCAGGAATTATGCTTTATATCTCTTTAGAGGAGCTATTACCTGAGGCAAGAAAAAATGGTGACAAATTTACATATATTTTTTCTATCGTCCTTGGAATTTGTATAATGCCTTTAAGTCATGTATTTTTTCTAAATTAATGAGAATTACGGGGATTAAGTAAAAATTTAAAACTAGTCAACAGAAATGAAACACTAAAGAAGAACGTAGCTAGTTGGATAGATATCACTGATTTCTTTATTTATTTGAGCTTGTCCTACGGATACATATATATCTCCATATTTTAAGAACTGTACAAAACTAATATTAATATAATTTCATTTTTAAGATTACTGTCGTTTCTAATTATTCTATATTATTTTGTTACAAATAATAATAAATATACACTAAAAAAGAAGCTAGCATTTAAATCTAGTTAGCTTCTTTTTTACTTTCTTATTCTGAAATAAGTTAATATATTTATATACTAAGTAATATTAAATTTATATCCTCACTTATAGAAATCCTTTCTTTATATACCCAATCTATATCAATATTTAAATTAAATACTTTTCCAAAAGCGTAATACATGTTTACTTTTTGATAATATATTTCTAATTCATCTAAAGAACCACCTAATAATGTAGGCTTGGATATAGTTTTATTTTTTGATATGAAAAGCTCATCAACATAAAATAAAAACTCTTTCATTAATTCATCAGATAACACATCGAATGGTATTTTTAGTAATTTCCATTGAATTTCTTCTTTTAACTTTAATTGCTTAATTTTATCAAGTACAATAATATAATTACTAATATCCATTTTTCTATAAAAATCTACCTTTTCTTTTCTGGTACTCCATAATGCCAATTTTTCAATTAAGGGTAAAGCTTTTATTTTTAGTATTGCTTCTGAAGGTCCTATAACAGCCTGTGTTATTTTTTCATCTTCTTCCATAAGTTTGTTTTTTATTATTTCAATATTACCCTTAGTAGATGAAACAAATCCTTCATCATAAATGCCTTTTCTACCTGCCCTACCTGCAATTTGCTTTATTTCTTGTGAAGTTAGCTCTCTAACTTCATCCCCATCAAATTTCCTAATGCCTAAGAATATTATTCTTCTAATAGGTAAATTTACTCCCATTCCAATTGCATCAGTAGTAATTAATATAGTACTTTGATTATTAATAAATTGATTATATTGCTTTCTTCTTACTTCTGGTGGTAAATCTCCATATATAATACTTGCCTTAATACCTCTATTAGAATACTCATCTGCCAATTCAAGAACCTTTTTCTTTGAAAATACTACTATAGCATCTCCTTCAAGTACATTTTTAGAGGAAAATTCCTTATCCTCTACAATTAAAGGAATTCTTCTATTATACTGAATTATTTCATAAGACTCTTTGCAATCATCTAATATTTTTTTAATTATACCTAAAGCATTTATTGCTCCACAAACATGAACTTCTTTTGCTTTTACTCCAAGAAGTGCTCTTGTCCATGCTGCTCCTCTTTCAGAATCATTTATCATTTGTATCTCATCAATTATTGCTATATCATATTCTTTCTTTAAGTTTAATTTTTCTATTGTACATGATAAATGAGAGGCACCTTCTTTTAATATTTCCTCTTCTCCAGTTTGAAGATCGCATAATATTCCTTCATTATTTAATCTTTCATAATTTTCTAAAGCTAAAATCCTTAAAGGAGATAAATATACACCACTTTCACTTTCCTTTAACCTTTGAATAGCATTATAGGTTTTCCCTGTATTAGTGTCACCTAAATGAATAACAAATTTTCTTTTAATGTGTCTTACTTCTTTATATTCATCCTTAGGATTGTTAGGAAAATTTTCTTCAAACTCTTTAGCAATTAATTTTGGAATATGATTTTTTGTTAATACAGTAATTATGCCTGAATTAACAAGAGAATTATAATTTCCTCTTGCTACTGAATAGTAATCAAAATCAGTATTATTTTTCTTATTATAGTCTGTTAATATTTCAATAGATATATCTTGTAAAAGATTATTATATTTATCTAATACTTCTTCGTAATCTTTAAAACCTTCATTTTCCATTTCTAATAATAGGAGGATTTTTTTTCTTACTGTAGTTTCATGCTCTATTAAAGCACCACCCTTAGTATGATGAGCAATATTTTCAATTTGATTAAATTGATTTTTTAGCTTTTTAAATTCCCTTTGTAATGCATTATCTTTCATATTATCCCCTCCAGTACTATTTTAAATGTCCTTAAATATATTATAACCTATTTAAATATCATATTTGCGTAAACTTTTTTTAACAATTCATCAGGATAATGCTTGTCCAAAAAGACATCTACAGAAGAAGTTGCTTCTATATTATTTCGTCTTTCAACTTGTCTATTAACTGCCATAGCAGATATTGCGCTATTGAATATCATAAATAATAACAATATGTATGTTAAAGGCTTACCAATTTTAGCTGGTATTATTTCTATTAGATTTGACACTCTTGGATAAACTTCCTTTACCCATAATAATGCAAGTATTCCCCAAAAGAATGAATATGTTAAATTAATTCTCCCATGCAAATTAAAAGGCATATTAGAATACTCCCATGAAACAGTGCTAAACATGGCCTGTTGTACATAACTACATAAATATTCAAATGCACCACCAAGTATTGTTCCACCTAAAAAAATCCATAAATCGCGCTTATTCCTTAACCAATAAAGTGCTACTGTTATAAAAACAGCTCCAAAACCATAAACAAGATTAAATGGTCCGTATATTAATCCACTTCTACTTTCAAATTTAAACCTAGTTACTAAACACCATATAGTTTCAATAACCACACCTAAAAAACATCCTATAAAAAAAATCCAAAACAACTTGTAGAAATTAAAACCTTTTGCAAATGTTTCTTTTTTCATTTATCTATTTCCTCCTTAGTAGCATATAAATATCATTATACATAAATTTTGCCTGCTTTTCTATCATAATGATTTAATAACATTTTTTCTTCTTTTACATAGAATAATATAAGATTATTTTCTTAGAGGTAAAAATGCCAAAGTTTAGAATAATTGCCTTTGATGGAGGTGGAATTAAAGGGTCATTATCTACAGCACTTCTCAAAAGATTATGCAATGCTTATCCTAACTTAATAAAAGATACAGATTTATTTACAGGAGCATCTACTGGTGCAATTATTGCTATTGCATTAGCCTATGGTATTAATATAAATACTATTGATAACATGTATAGCTTTAATAATATAAAAAGAATATTTACTCCAAAAAGACTTAATCTATTTAAACCTAAATTTTCAAATAAACATTTAGCTGAAGCTTTTAATTCAATTATTCCAAATAATTCAACTATTAAAGACCTAAAAAAATATATATTCATTCCATCCTTTAATGTAAAAGGAATAAACAAACGACATTGGCAAGGTATATTCTTTAATAATCTATGTAAAAATCATTATTTAGATGAAAAATTAATAAATATAGCTTTAGCAAGTTCTGCTGCACCAACTTATTTTCCTTCTCATAATGATTTTATAGATGGTGGCATTATTACAAATTCTCCTGGTATTGCTTCTGTGATTGGTGTTATGAAGGAATTACCTAATAAATATAAACTTGAAGACTTTAGAGTATTATCAATTGGAACAGGAGTTACCCCTAAAAGAATTATAGGTAATACTAAAAATTGGGGACTTTTACAATGGGCTTTTAATCCTTTTTCCACTGTTAAGCTTCCATTAACCTCAGTATTATTAAACGACACTGCCTCACTTGAGCATTTGCTTATTTCAGTATTACTAGAGAAAAATTATTTTAGAATAAACCCAACATTATTTAAAGATATAGAAATTGATGATTATAAAAAGGTGCCTCATTTAAAGGAAATGGCTAATTCTTATGATTTAAAGGAAACTGAAAAATATATTGAAAATTATTACTTATAAGGAGATTTTATATGTTTGGTTATATAACTCCAATAAAGGATGAATTAAAAGTATCAGATTTCGAATTATTTCAAAGTTACTATTGTAGTCTATGCCATTCAATAAAAGATGTTTTTGGCCACATTCCAAGGTTTTTTCTTAATTATGATAGTACATTTTTTATTGTATTATTAGACGGATTAAATAAATCCTCTGGAAATACTAGACTTTCAAATTGTATAAAATATCCTTTTACTAAAAAAAACATATTAGTGAACAGCAAAATACTAAATTATATTACAGAATTTAATATTGCTTTAACATATTTTAAAATATTAGATGATTGCAATGATGAAAAAAAAGCTAAAAACATATATTTAAGAAAAATTATTAAACCATTTTACACTAAAATTAAAAACAAAAATATAATAACCAGTATGGAAAGAAATTTAGATTTTTTAAATTCACTTGAAAATAATAAGTCTTTTTATTCTATAGATTATATTTGTCATCCCTTTAGTTCTATTTTAGGGGAAATTTTTAAAGAAGCACCTATTGAATTAGACTATGAATCTTATAATAATAGAGAATTATTATATTCTTTAGGATATTCATTAGGGAAATGGATTTATTTAATTGATGCTCTTGATGATCTAAAGGAGGATAAAGATAGTAATAGATTTAATCCAATTCTTTCTTGTTACAATACTTGTGATGTATCTACAATAAAAGAAATAATAGAATTTCAATTAGTTCTATTAATTGATAATTGTAAAAATGCAGTAAATAAACTTTCTTTAATAAAAAACAATGATTTAATTCTAAATGTAATAGACTTAGGTTTGCCAAGTAAAAATAATTATGTTCTATCAAAAATATAATATAAAGGAGATTTATTATGGATCCATATAAAGTTTTAGGTATAACTCCAAATTCTTCAATAAAAGATATTAAAATAGCCTATGAAGAGAAATTAAAAACATATAATGAAGATGATTTAGATGATAATAGCTTTAAAGAACTTTACACTGAAAAAGTTAATGAGGCAAATGAAGCCTTTAGAATGATAAATCATAATATAACTTTAGAAGAAGTACGTGATTTAATTGAAGAAGATGAATTTGTTAAGGCTGAAGCAAAGCTTAATCTTATATCTGATTTTTCTTCTGCTGAATGGAATTTCTTAATTGGAATTCTTCTTATTAAAAAAGGTTTAATTGAATCAGGAGTTAATCATGTTAAAGAAGCTTGCAAGTTAAATCCCTATAATTCAGAATATAAAGATACATTATCAGAATTAAACAAAAAAGTAAGATCATATAAAAATAATACATCCACTAATAAGAAAAATAATTTAAACCTTTGTAATAATTCTTCTTCAAACTCAAATAAAGGAGGCTTATGTTAAGAGGTTCTAAATAATTGTGACAGTGGTAATAAAAAAACACCTAAGAATTCCCCCAAATTCTTAGGTGTTTTTTTACTTGAATTTAATAATTTTATTAACCTTTGGATTTTTAACGAATTTTTCTTCTACTAATTTACCAATACGTTTTTGCTCTTCTAATTTCTCACTTAAACTTGAAGAAACAATAATATCCGGGTCAATAACTTCTTTTTCTGCTTCCACTTTAAAAACTTTTTTCTCTCTTGCCTTATATAAGTCTTCCTTAAAATTATGTGATGATCTTCCATCATCATCACCTTCTTTTTTAATTCTAGTTGCAGAATTTGTTTTACTTACTTTTGAATTTTCAGCCTTAATAAGTCTGTCCATTGCTACTCCAACACTATCTAACATAAAAATCACCCCTCATTTGAGTTTTAATTATGAAATTTCTTTTGTTATTATTATTATCGGAGGATATTTAATATACTTTATAGTAATTTTGAATTTTTTATGAATTTTTTTATTTTTTATTCATAATTAATCATTTGTTTCACTTCCCTTTGAAGAATCTATTGGAATTTCCTTTCCTAAATATTTAGATTCAGGCTTTAAAACATTAACTAAAAAGAAGTCTTTTATTTGAGCTGCCCTTTCTCTAAATTTATAATAATCAATTCCAATATAATTTCTTATATCAGAAGAAACACCATAAACCTTAATATTCATTTTTTCTCCAATATATAATGCTCTTTTTAAATGATATTCATTAGTTACAATAATAGCTTTTTTAATTTTGAAAATATTGCAAGCCCTATATATTGAATCATAAGTACTAAAACCTGCATGGTCCATAAAAATATCATCTTCATCAATATCACTATTATTTAAAATATACTCTTTCATTATTTTTACTTCATTATAATTATCGCTACCATGATCACCACTTACTAAAATCTTACCATTTACATTTTCATTATGAATTTTTATAGCTGTATCTAGTCTATCTACCAAAATATCTGAAGGAGTTCCATCTTCTTTAACTCCAGCTCCAAGAACAATAATTGCATCTACCTCCTTAGGTAAATCATTTATATTTACAATATTCTTTTCCTCTTTTTCAACAATATTAATTATAATCAAACACATTGCCAATACTGCTAGTCCTAAAACTGCTATTGTTAGTAACATTTTCATCAGAACCTTTGTATATTTCTTCTTCATACATTTTATACCTTTCATTTCTATTTGTTGACAATATTATATATTATTTATAATTAATAAGAATTAAGATAATCTTACAATATAATACTTATTTGAGTAATTCCCTTAAGTAGTCACTATTTTTTAATTTCTGTATATATATTTATAGGATGTCCAAAAGGACATCCTATAAATTCATGTTTCTCAGCTTGTTTGAGAAATTTCTCAGCACTTCTCTACTTCATTTTCCTTACTTCAAAAAGACCATTTATTTTGCTTCCAAATTTCCTTAATACTACTGCTAATAGTTCAAAAACAATTAAATATACTAAAAGCACTATTACGTCTTTTCCAATGACTCCATAATTTACTGTAGTTGCAAAACATGCTTCTCTTAATGCTTCTACACCATAGGTAAATGGTAGATATGGATTTAATGCTCCAAAGAAATTTGGAATTAATTCTAATGGGAATGTACCTGCACATGTTGTTAATTGTAATATTAATAATACTATGCTTATTAATCTTCCTGCATCTCCAAATACTAGTACTAAACAATACACAATTGAGACATATACTAATGAGAAGAATATAAGAAGTAAAAAGTACAATAGGTAATTACCAGGTTTTAATCCTAAGCCTAGTATTGCTATTCCAAGGAAAACTGCTTGTAATATACCTACACCTGCAGATAATAAATATCTTCCTGTAACCTTTGAAAAATTACTTACATTTTCATCATAGTTAGATAAATCCACTTTAGTAGATATTACAAAGAACATCATTATTGCTCCTACCCATATAGATAAATTCATAAAATATGGTGCAAAGCCGCTTCCATAATTAGGAACAGCATTTACAGGCTCTACATTTAAAGTTATTGGTTCAGATACAAAGTTTCCCATATTATCAGCTGAATTAACTAACCCATCTTCTATTTTATTTGCACCTTTATTTAATTCTGTATAAAGTTCATTAGTTCCATCATTAAGTTTTGTTACTCCATCCTTTAATGTAGGTACATTTGAATTTAATGTTCCTATTCCATTGCTTAATGCTCCTAATCCTGGTCCAAATTGACTATTCAATCCTGATTGAAGCTGTGAAAGACCACTATTTAATTGTCCTACTCCATTTTGAATGTCTGATATATTTCCAATTAAAGTATTTGTACCATCTGTAACTTGTTTTACTCCACCAACATATTCATTTAAACCTTCATTATAAGTATTCATACCAGTTTTTAAATCATTTAGACCTTTAACTAATGCTGCAATCTGTTCTGAAGATCCACTATTTTCTGTGCTATATTTTTGTAAATTTTGCAATACATCCATTACTGCTGGTACTAATTTGCTAGTATCACCACTTTGATATGCTACCATTGCACTTATGAGTTCTGCTCCAATAGAACTCATAAGTGTAGAAGCCTCATTAACCCCTGATACTAATTTGTTTGCGCCATTATATACTGCTAAGTATCCATTTTGAACATTTCCGTAACCAGAGATTATTGCATCACTATTTTGTGATATAAGAGCTGCACCACTTGATAATTTATTTATATCACCTTGAGCTGAATTTAATGCATTATTTAGTTTACTTGAACCATCATTAAGCTTTACTATAGTAGGAAATATAGTATTGGTATATGATGTATATAAAGCATTAGAGCCTTCATCTAAGTCAGTTATTCCATTTTGTAATGTTGGAATTTGACTACTTAATTGATTCATTCCATCATTTAGCTGACTACTTCCATCTGCTGCTTTTGCAAAACCATCTTTTGCTTCATATAAACTATCAAAGGTTTTTGATACATATTCATTAGTTACACTTTTAATAATATTTGACTTAAGTTCAGACTCAACCTTTGAAGAAACCTGAGCTGCAAGGAAATTCTTCTTTTCATTACATGAAAATTTTAATTCTGCTTGAACTGGCAAACCAATTTTAGCACTTGTTATGTCTTTAGAAAAACTTTCTGGAATTTCAAATTTATCATAATATTTATTACCTTCAAGACCACTATCAGCATCTTCTAAGGAAACAAATTCCCATTTTACTTTATCATTATCCTTTAACTCTTCCACAAAATCATTTCCAAAATTATATTCTATTCCATCTATGGTATAGCCTTTATCTAAATTTACTACCGCCACAGGCATATTAGACATATTCCCATAAGGATCCCAAAATGCTCCTAAATATAAGAAAGAATATAGTATTGGTACTATAATAATTGCTATTAAGCATACTATTATAAATTTACTTTTACAAATTTTTTTTAAATCTTTCCAAGCTACTTTAAAACAATTCATATAATATCTTCCTTTCATTTTTTTGTATAATAGAAGAATACACCCAATAATGACTAATAGTCAATAACTTAATTTTACAGTAAAAGTTTTCAAAAAAAATTTTTTTAAAAAAGCTGCCATTTATTTTTATATTAAAATAAATGGCAGCATATGCTAATATCTATTATTCACTTTTTACGTCTATTTTAATTCCAAGTTCATCTAATTGCTTTTCATCGATTATGTTTGGTGCTTCACTTAAGTAACAATAAGCATTTTGGTTTTTAGGGAAGGCAATAACATCCTTAATGTTATCTGTTCCAGCTAAGAACATTATCATTCTATCAAGACCAAAAGCTAATCCTCCATGTGGTGGTGGTCCAAACTTAAAGGCTTCTAATAAGAATCCAAATCTTCTCCAAGCTTCTTCTTGAGTAAAGCCTAATGCCTTAAACATTCTCTCTTGTAATTTTGTATCATGTATTCTAATAGAACCTCCACCAAGTTCTTCACCATTTAAAACTAAATCATAAGCTATTGATCTAACTTTTCCTGGATCTGATTCTATCATATCAATATCTTCTTCCATTGGAGCTGTAAACGGATGGTGACAAGCAGTATATCTACCTTCCTCTTCACTGTATTCAAATAGTGGGAATTCAGTTATCCATGTAAAGTTAAATTCATTTTTGTCTTTTATTAAATCATATTTTTTAGCTAATTCTAATCTTAAAGCTCCAAGGCTTTGGAAAACAACAGAATTTTTATCTGCTACAATTAATATTAAATCACCAGTTTCTGCATTCATTTTTGAAATTATATTATTCATATCTTCATCTGATAGGAATTTTGCTATAGGTGATTTTATACCTTCTTCTTTTAGCTGAATATATGCTAGACCTTTTGCTTTGTAAGTTTTTACAAATTCACCAAGTCTATCTATATCTTTTCTTCCCATTGAAGCTCCACCTTTTAAACATAGAGCTCTAACTGATCCATTTCCTTCTATGGCATTTTTAAATACCATAAAATCAACATTATTAACTACTTCAGTTAAATCAGTAATTTCCATTCCAAATCTTAAATCTGGTTTATCTGATCCATACTTTTCCATAGCTTCTTTAAAAGTCATTCTTTTTATTGGAAGCTTTACTTCATATCCAATAACTTCCTTAAAGACATGAGCAATAAGTTTTTCATTTAATGAAATAATGTCTTCTTGCTCAACAAAGCTCATTTCAAGGTCTACTTGAGTAAATTCTGGCTGTCTGTTTGCTCTTAGATCTTCATCTCTAAAACATTTAGTTATTTGGTAGTATTTATCAAAACCTGATACCATTAATAATTGTTTAAATATTTGAGGTGATTGAGGCAATGCATAAAACATTCCTGGATAATTTCTTGAAGGTACTAAATAGTCCCTTGCTCCTTCTGGAGTAGATTTTGTTAAAACAGGTGTTTCTACTTCTAAAAATCCATTATTATCTAAGAAATCTCTTATTGCTTTAGAAGTTTTGCTTCTAATCATAAATATTTTTTGCATATCTGGTCTTCTTAAATCCAAATATCTATATTTTAATCTTATCTGTTCACCAGCATCTAATCCTTCTTTAATATAAATTGGCGGTGTTTCAGATTCTGATAATATTTTAATATTAAAACATTTAAGCTCTACCATTCCTGTTGGCATTGATTCATTTGGAGATTCTCTTTTTACAACTTCTCCAGTTACACAAATACAATATTCAGGCTTTACTGTTTTAGCTTTTTCAAAGGCTTCTGCATTAATTTCTTCACCAAAAACTACTTGCATTATCCCTTCTCTATCTCTTAAATCAATAAATTCAAGTCCTCCAAGTTTTCTATTTCTTTGAACCCACCCCATAAGTGTTATTGTTTGTCCTATGTGTTCTTCTCTAGGTTCCCCACAGTACATTGTCCTCTTTAATCCACTTAAAGATTCAGCCATTTTACTCATCCTTTCTTATTTCAATATTTTAGCAAGTTCTTCTATATTATTTAGGGATGAATTAAATATTTCTCCATCACTCATTCTTTTTAATTTTATAGTTTTAGATGTAACTTCATCTTCACCAATAATAGTTGTAAACTTTGCCCCTAATTTATTAGCATATTTCATTTCTGCCTTTACACTTCTACCCATATGATTAATTTCCACCTTTATGCCTGCATTTCTTAATTCATAGGCTAATTTAAAGGCTTCTTTATATTCTACTTCTCCTCTTGAACCAATATATAAATCAAAGCCATCATCATTTGGTATTTCTATACCTTCTTTTTGAAGAGTCATAATTAATCTTTCAATGCCCATTGCAAATCCAAAGGATGCCATATCTGGTCCACCAAGTTCACCAATTAGTTTATCATATCGTCCTCCACCACATACAGTAAAGTCATCATTAATTATTTCAAATATTGTTTTTGTATAATAGTCTAGACCTCTAACAATACCAGGATCAACTTCATATTTTATATTTAATAAGTCTAAATATTCTTTAACAGAATTAAAGTGAGTTTCACACTCTTCACAAACATAATCTAAAATTATTGGAGCGTTTTTAGTAATTTCTTTACACTTCTTTTCTTTACAATCTAAAATCCTCATAGGATTTTTTTCAAATCTTTCTTTACATGTTGGGCATAAATCATCATAATTTTCTTTTAAATATTTTTTTAATGCCTCATTATACTTTGGTCTACAATTTGGACATCCTAAATTATTAATGTGTAAGCTTAAATCTTTTAATCCTAATTCTTTAAGTACTTCCATAGCAAAAGACATTATTTCAGCATCTATTGTTGGTTCCTTTGACCCAAATACTTCAACTCCACATTGATGAAATTGTCTTAATCTTCCTTTTTGAACATTTTCATATCTAAAGCAAGGAATTACATAATATAGTTTTGTAGGTTGTGCTTCATTAAATAATCTATTTTCTATAAAAGCTCTTACAATAGGAGCTGTTCCTTCTGGTTTTAATGTAACACTTCTATTACCTTTATCATTAAATGTATACATCTCTTTTTGAACTATATCTGTGGTATCTCCAACACCTCTTTGAAATAAGTCTGTACTTTCAAACATAGGTGTTCTGATTTCCCTCATCCCATAAAATTTTGCTATATTCTTAAAGGTATTTTCAACATAGTGCCATTTATAGCTATCTTGTGGCAACATATCTTTAGTACCTTTAGGTGCTTGTAATTCCATTATTCTCCTCCTTCTAATATAATGTATTAAGTAAATTAATCTTACCTTCTGTTAATTCCTTAATTCTATTTATATATTCTTTAACATCTTTAACATTACCATATCGCTCTATTCTATTTTCTTTTAAAAATACAACTTTAGATACTGCATCAGCACCAAGAGCTATAATCGTCTGTTTATCTTCTATCATTTCAATATTATATAAACATTCTTTTCCTTTTTTAGCATACCCTAAATTCTCCATATTTCCTACCATATTTTTTTGCCTATACATATAATATGGATGTAAATTAAGAGTTTTAGCTATATTTTTGCTTTCCTCATACATTTTCATAATTTCATCTTGGCTTTTTACTCCTAAGCCTTTTTTTAGTATAAAGTTATCAAACATAATAGATCCTCTTTTTAAAGCTAAACCATGAACAGTAATACTATCAGGTGATAGCTTTTGAATTTCTGAAAAAGTATGTTTTGCTTCTTTAAGACCTTCTCCTGGTAATCCAATAATTATGTCCATATTAATGTCCTTAAATCCCATAGATTTAGCCATAATAAATTTATCAACCACATCTTTTGATGTATGGCCTCTTCCAATAATTTTTAGAGTTTCATCATTCATAGTTTGAGGATTAATACTAATTCTTGTAACATCATATAAAAGCATGGTTTTAAGCTTTTCTTCTGTTATAGAATCAGGTCTTCCACATTCTACTGTAAATTCCTTAATAGATTTATCCTTAACGAATGAATTATAAATCTTATTCATTATTTTTTCAAATTCTTCTTCTGAAATGGAGGTTGGAGTACCCCCTCCAAAATACACAGTTTCAATTTTTAATTGTTTTTCTTCAATGTATTTTTTTATTTCATTTATTTCATACTCTAAGGCATTTAAATATGGCTTTATCAAAGACTTAAATTTACCAGTGGTAGGATTTGAGGCAAAAGAACAATAAAGGCATCTAGTTGGACAAAATGCCATTCCAATATATATTGATACTGTTCTTTCATCTTTATTAACAAATTTATCTTCGATTTTTGCTACATCAATACATATATTAACTTTATCAGGCATTGTGTAATGTTCTTTATAAAATATATCTTGAATTTCTTTATTATTTTTTCCATCTCGCAAATGTTTCAAAGCAATTTTAGAAGGTCTTATACCTATTAATGTTCCCCAGGGATATATATCTCCAGTTAATTTTTTTAATTCTCTAAAAATTAACTTTTTAATGGTTTCTTTAGGTTTTTCATCCTCGCTAAAATATGCTTTACTATTTATGTCTTTGTAAGAAAATGAAACATAATCATCAGAAACAAAAATAATATAATCTCCTTCTGTAGTAGAGAAATTTATTTTTTTTAAATTAAAATATATATTAAAAACATGATAAACATCATACCTATATTTGTAATTATTTAATTGTACATTTATATCCATGTTCTCTCCTTAATCTAAAAATGGGTTATTTCTTTCCTCATAACCAATTGTTGAAGAAGGCCCATGACCTGGATATACTTTTACATCACTACCTAGTGGTAGTAATTTGTTTTTTATACTTGCTAATATTTCTTCAAGACTTCCTGATACAAAATCTGTTCTTCCTATTGAACCTTGAAATAAAGTATCACCTGTAAATACATTATCTTGAGCTACAAAGCATAATCCACCTTTAGAATGTCCTGGAGTTTCAAGAACTTTTATTTCTAAATCTCCAAGATTTATTTTATCTCCTTCTTTTATATATCCATCTGCTTTTCTTATATTACCAAATACAGAATTATCAGATTCCATTAATTTTTCATCCTTTTCACTAATGTAAAATGGAATTTTATATTTATCTGCAAGAAATTCTACAGCTCCTACATGATCAAAATGTCCATGAGTTAATAATATATATTTGGGTTTGCCAGAAAGATTTGTAATTTGTTTTTCAATTGAAGCTGCATCTCCTCCTGGATCTATTATGGCTATTTCTTTGTTGTTTTCATCCATTAATAAATAGCAATTTGCTTCATATGCACCTACTGGTATTGTATTAATAATCATTTTTCCACCCTCTTAAAATTCTTTTTTACTGTCAATTAACAGTGTTACTGGTCCATCATTTTCAATGTCTACCTTCATATAAGCACCAAATTTACCTGTTTCAATTTTTAATCCACTTTGACACAGCATATTAACAAAATTATCAAATAAACCTACTGCAGCTTCACCACTCATGGCATCCATAAAGTTAGGTCTTCTTCCTTTTCTGCAATCTCCGTATAAAGTAAATTGTGAAATTGCAAGAATTTCTCCCTTTATATCTAAAACAGATTTATTCATTTTTTCATTTTCATCTTCAAATATTCTTAAGTTTAAAATTTTATCTTTCATATATACTAAGTCATCAATTGTATCTTCCTTTGAAAAACCAATTAATAAATTTAGGCCCTTATTAATACTGCCAATAACGTTATTTTCTACTGTAACCTTAGATGAAGTTACTCTTTGAACCACTACTCGCAACCAATACACTTCCTAACTATTTACTCTATATACATCTATAACTCCACTGATTTTTCTTAATTTTTTCATTAAGTTCTTTAATTCATCAACAGAATTTATTTTCACCTTTATATTAATTAATGCATCCTCTGACTTTATTGTATTTGCATTTAATGCAGTAAGAGAAACACCAGAATCTGTTATTACTTTCATAACCTCTTGAAGTATTCCCATTTTATCATGAGATTTTACTGTAATTTCTGCAATATATGAAGCTCCTTTATCAGTTCCCCAACTTACTTCAATTACTTTATCAGGATCATTTTTAATTAGTGATTGTAAATTACTACAATCCATTCTATGTACTGAAACACCTCTACCTTTTGTTATATACCCTAATATTTCATCCCCAGGTACTGGATTACAACATCTGGCAAATCTAACCATTAAATTAGTTTCACCTTTAACGCTTATTCCATAATAATTATTTACTTTTTTCTTATGTTGGTTATGTTCTTCTAAAGATTTATTTATACTTTCAACAGTTTGAACTTTTTCAGCTATATTTTCACCTTTTAATTTTGACACAAAATTACTTGCAGTTATTTGACCTAAGCCAATTGCTGAATAAATATCATCCATATTATGAAGATTATATCTTTTTTGAAGTCTTATGTATGCATCACCTTTTGCAATATCAATAAAATGAACATTTTGCTTTTTAAGTTCTTTTTCAAGTAATTCTCTACCCTTTACTATGTTTTCTTCCTTTTGAGCCTTTTTAAACCAAGATCTAATTTTACTTTTAGCCTGGTTCGTTTTTGCAATGTTTAACCAGTTCATATTTGGCCCCTTAGAAGATTGAGATGTAATAATTTCTACTATTTCACCTGTTTTTAATTCATAATCTAAAGGCACGATTTTTCCACTAACCTTAGCTCCAACACACTTATTACCAACATCTGTATGTATTCTGTAAGCAAAATCTATAGGTGTAGATCCACTACATAAATTTATTACAACTCCTTTTGGAGTAAATACAAATACTTCATCTGTAAATAAGTCCATTTTGAAGCCTTCCATAAATTCATTAGGATCTGACGTTTCTTTTTGCCATTCCAACATGTCACGAAGCCATACTAATTTTTTATCAATATTGGTATCTTTATTAATTGAAGATGAATCCCCTTCTTTATACTTCCAATGAGCAGCAATACCATATTCAGCAGTTTTGTGCATATCAAAAGTTCTAATTTGAATTTCAAAGGTTTTCCCTTGAGGCCCTATAACTGTAGTATGTAAAGACTGATACATATTAGGCTTTGGCATTGCAATATAATCTTTAAATCTTCCTGGAATAGGCTTGTATATGGTATGAACTATCCCTAATACTCCATAACAATCCTTTACTGAATTAACAAGTATTCTTATTGCTGTTAAATCAAAGATTTGTTCAATTGTTTTATTTTTATTAACCATTTTTCTATATATACTATAGAAATGTTTTGGTCTTCCATCTATATCTGAATCAATTCCTGAGTTTTCTAAATTACTTTTAAGTTCTTTTATTATTTCAGTTATATAACTTTCTCTTTCTACCCTTTTTTCAGCTATTTGATTTACTAGGTCATAATATTCTTCTTCATGTAAATATCTGAAGGATAGATCTTCTAATTCCCATTTTATTTTAGACATTCCTAATCTATGTGCTAAAGGAGCATAAATATCTAGTGTTTCTTGAGCCTTTATTTTTTGTTTATCCTTTTTCTTATATTTTAGAGTCCTTAAATTATGAAGTCTATCAGCCAGCTTTATAATAATAACTCTAATATCCTTTGCCATAGCAAGAAGCATTTTTCGTACATTATCTGCTTGTTGCTCTTCTTTTGTCTTATACTCAATTTTACCTAATTTAGTAACTCCATTTACTAAATCCGCAATTTCCACTCCAAACATTTGGCTCATTTCTTCGTAAGTACATGAGGTATCCTCTAAAACATCATGTAATAAACCTGCTGCTATTGTACTTGTGTCCATACCTAAATCTGATAGAATTTTAGCAACTTCAATTGGATGAATTATATATGGCTCCCCAGAATCTCTCATTTGACCTTCATGAGCTTTTTCTGCAAATGTGTAGGCTTTTTTTATTACTTCTATATCAACATTATTGTTATTCTTTTCTATCTTATCTAGCAAACTATCTATCATTAAGATTACGCTCCCTCAAAACAAATAATCTAAAATCAAAGGCTGGTTAAAAAACCAGCCTTAGCTTTATTTTTATTATATATTATTATATTCTCATTTTCAACGTTCACCAAGTACAAATCAAAATTTTCTTTTTATTAGAAATCAATTTAAAAAGGAATGTAGTAAAATAAATAATCATTTTACTACATTCCTTTTTAAAATTCATAATCAACTAAAGAATATATATCATATCCTTTTAATTTATCTCTTCCTTTTAAACCTGTAAGCTCTATTGCAAAATCTAATGATACTACTTCTCCACCTACTGATTCTACTAAATCAACTACTGCTTTTATAGTTCCACCTGTAGCTAATAAATCATCAACTATTGCAACTTTTTGTCCCTTCTTAATGGCATCTTTATGAATTTCTAATGTATCTGTACCATATTCTAAGCCGTAATCTATAGAAACTGTTTCACAAGGCAATTTACCTTTTTTTCTAACTGGAGCAAACCCAATACCAAGAGCATAGGCAACAGGTACTCCAAAAATAAATCCTCTTGCTTCTGGACCTACGATAACATCTATATTTTTATCCTTTAAGTGCTTGGCAATACTGTCAATAGAATTTTTTAAACCTTTCCCATCTCCAACTAATGTTGTTATATCTTTGAAGCTAATACCTTCTTTTGGGAAACCATCAATAACTCTAATTTTATTTCTTAAGTCCATAACGAAACCTCCACCTTATTTACAATATTATATTACAACTTTTTTTAGATTATGTAAGTATTTTACTATTTGTTCAGCCCTATCTTTATCGTTTGTAGTCAATAATTCTAATACTATTCTTGCATTATTCACTACACCAACGGTATTTATTGTAGGAGTAATAAGTTCAATAATTTCAGCTATGCCTTTGTCATCTAGATTAACTATATTTTTAGATTCCATAACTGCTCTAAGTCCAAAATTGTTTGTATTATCTAAAAATTTTCTTCCTTCTTTAAGTATTACAGCATTTTCACCCTTTACTGTAACTTTAGCCCACTCTACACCAAGTAAAATTATATCTAAGTATTTATTAATACTTTTCATATTATAATATATAGCTACGGCCTGCATTAATTTAAATGTTAATACACTTAAAGATAAATTTTTATATCTATATTGACAGCCCTTCTGTCTTGGATTTATGTACACATATTCTCTTTCTCTAACTGTTTGTTTATTTTCTAATACAATTAAATCTATGTTAAGTTCCTTACATAGATTAACCTCTTCTTTAGATTTTAAATCCACCCCTAAAGTAATTAATAAATCTGCTCCAAGAAAATCTATATCTTCTCTTATATCTTCACAGTTTATTGATTCCTTCTTTCCCTCTTTATTATCATGAATTAAATATTCAACATCGGCATTTAAGTACATTAAAACCAAACTTAGAGATGATATGCCACATATTCCATCTACTGTCGAAGTCCCATATACAACAATTTTTTTTCTATTATTAATTGCATATGATAACTTTTCTATTGCTTTATTCATATACTTAAGTAAAAAGGGATTATATCCTGTTATGTAATTAGGGCTATAAATACTCTCCCAAAATTTACGCATAGCTACTCCTCCATAAAATAAGAAAACAAGTATATTATAGATTATATTTACTACAATATCAAATAAAATTTAAATAATTATAAAGCGATACAATTTATAGTGTTAAGTCTGTTATTAACAACTATATATTGAATTGAAGAAAAATACTAAATGGACTAGATGAAAACATCCAGTCCATATTAAGTCTTTTTCCTAGGCTGTTTTTTTCTTTCCTTCTCTATTTTTAATTAAAGAATATAATGAAGGTGCAATAAATACTGAAGAGTATGCACCAGAAATAATTCCTATTATTAATGGGAATGAAAAATCTCTAACTGCTGGTACAAATATATGTACTGCTATAATTGTAAATAATGTAGTTAATGTTGTGTTAATAGACCTTGTCATTGTTTGAGTAACACTAGTATTAATAATTTCATCTGAAGTTGCTCTTCTCATAAGCTTAGTGTTTTCTCTAATTCTATCAAATATTACTATAGCTGCATTTATTGAATAACCAACAATAGTTAATATTGCCGCTATAAAAGGCGAATTAATTGAAATACCAAATACAAAGTAAACGCTCATAGTAACAATTACATCATGTAATAGAGATATAATTGCAACTATTCCAAATTTATATTCAAATCTTATTGCAATATATATAAGCATTGCTATAAATGCAATAATTAATGCCTTTATTGCTCCTACTGTTAAATCTTTTCCCACTGATGCACCAGTTTCATCTTGTGATACAACTTCATCAGCAATATTATAATCTGCCTTTAATTCTTCAAATAGCTTTGAAAAAGTTTCAGTATCTAAATCTGCCGACTTAATTTCATATTGATTATCATCTATAGTATTAGTTACGGCATCACTTACATAACTTTTTACTTTAGCATCAGTAGCTTCCTTATCAAAACCATCTGTATATTCTAAAACTATTATTGTTCCACCTTTAAAATCTATACCTATATTTGCTCCTTTTATTGCAAAAGAGACAATCCCAATTAGAATAATTAAAATTGAAATTGAAAACCAGATCTTTTTTCTTTCAACTGCTTTTATAACTTTATCATTTTTTTGCCCTATTTTAACTACAAATTGTGATGGTTTTGAAAGCCAGCCTGCATTTACTGCATTCCTCATAAAGAACTTTGAAATAAATAATGCAGTAATCATACTAACAATAATACCTATTAATAAAGTTACGGCAAAGCCTTTTACAGATCCAGAGCCTAAAAAGTATAAAACTAAACCTGCAATTATAGTTGTTACATTTGAATCAATTATTGAAGATAAGGCATTTTCGAATCCTTTTTCAACAGAGGTTTTTATACTAACCCCTTTCTTTAATTCTTCTTTTATTCTTTCAAATATCAGAACATTAGCATCTACAGCCATACCTATTGTAAGTAATAAGGCTGCTATACCTGGTAATGTTAATGTTGCTCCAATTTCAATCATGCATAATAAAACTAATACAATAAATAATGATAAAGCAAAACTTGCTACTACCCCTGGTCCTCTATAATAAATTATCATAAAAATAAATATTAAACCTATTCCAACAGCTGCAGCTTTCATTGCATTTGGCAGAGCATCTGCACCTAATTGAGCACCTACAGTTTTTACATTAGCTGCTTTAACTGTTACAGGTAAAGCTCCTGCATTTATTACTCCTGCAATACTTTTAGCTTTACTAATAGTAAAGTCTCCTGATATTACTGCTTTTCCGTCAGTAATTGCTGATGAAACCTGAGGACTTGTAAGTTCCTCTTCATCCATATATATTGAGATATTTTGACCTACATATTTTGATGTAGCATCAGCAAATTTTGTAGTTCCTTCAGAATTCATTACTAATGAAACAACAGGCTTACCAGTAGTATTATCTGTAGTTACTGACGCTTTTTCAATGTCTTGTCCAGTTAATAGTGTATCTCCATTTGGTGACCTAAAAGTTAATTCACCAGTTTTACTTAAACTATCAACAATTTCTGATGAATCATAAACACCTGGAATATCAATTCTGATTCTTTTATCACCTTCTGTGGCAACTACAGTTTCAGAAACACCAATTTTATTAACTCTTAGTTCTAATTGGCTTTTTGTTTTTTCTAAATCTTCAGCTGTAACTTCATCATCTTGAATTTCCATAACAACTGAAACTCCCCCTTGTAAATCAAGCCCTTTTGTTATTGCTTCATTAAAAGGCTTAAATCTTATACCTGCTACTTCTAATCCATGAAATCCTAAAAAGCATAGTGAGCAAATGACTAGAATGCAAAGTATCAAAATAATAGAGCTTTTTCTTTTTGTCTTCATATTTTTCCTCCTCAGCACAATTAATTATCGTTTACATAAATTAATACAAAAATAGGCATAATATTTTTAATACGCTAACATTATAACATACCAATATTTTAGAATAAAGATATTTTACATGTTTACTCCTAAAATACCAGATACTGTTCCAACAAAAAAATACATAAAAAACCTTATTACATCACTTGTATCAAAGGACATATCACCGTTAATAATGGATGACAATAAAAAAATAAAGATAAAAAATAATATTCCAAGAACTCCCCCTGTAATAAATCCTTTTTTTTCATTATATTTTGCCGAAATAACACTTCCAATTACAAGAGCTATAATTGAAATTAATCCAAAAATAAAATTATATTTATCTTCAGGTAGATCAAATATTACCATTATTAATGATAAAACTAATAAAAAAGCAAAAGTAATAATTATAGAAATTAATAAGCCTTTTAAAATTATTTTAAAATATCTTCCCATAAAAAAGCACCTCCTAACAGTTTATTTTATGACCTGTTAGAAGGTACTATTCTAATTTTCTTTATAAATCTTATTACTTATTGCGTTTTTAGAAAATCTTAATTTAGTTCTGTCTGGTCCTGATTCTAAAACAATTGAGTCATCATCTAGGTTGATAATTCTACCTATAACTCCTCCTCTTGTCATAACTTCATCATTTACCTTTAATTCTGATAGCATTGCATCATATTGCTTTTTTCTTTTCTTTTCTGGTAATAATAGTACAAAATAAAATACTACAAATACTATTATTATTGGTAAAAAGCTTAGTAGTTGTTCCATGAATAATTCTTCCTTCCATATTAATTTCTCTTTGTAGAGTAGTTTATTACCTTATTAATACTATGTCAATAGTATTGTATAAACAAAATTATTGATTTAATTTGAAATCATTTAATTTTTTTTCTTTATATTCTGAATAATTTCCTTCATCTATTGCATTTCTTATTTCTTCCATCATCTTATTATAAAAATATAAATTATGCAATACACAAAGTCTCATTGCAAGCATTTCCTTTGCCTTAAATAAGTGTCTTATATATGCCCTTGTATAGTTCTTACAAGCAGGACAATTACATCCTTCATCAATAGGTTTATTATCTAATTCAAACTTAGCATTTAATAAATTAATTTTTCCGTATTTTGTGAATACGTGCCCATGTCTACCATTTCTAGCAGGTAAAACACAATCAAAGAAATCTACTCCTCTTTCAACAGCTTCTAATATATTTTCAGGAGTCCCAACTCCCATTAAATATATAGGCTTATCTTCAGGTAAATGTGGTACTACTGAATCTATTATTCTATACATTACCTCATGACTTTCACCTACTGCTAATCCTCCAATAGCATAACCATCTAAATTCATTTTTGTTATTTCCTTTGCATGTTGGATTCTTATATCATCATAAGTTCCACCTTGGTTTATTCCAAATAACATTTGATTTTTATTAATGGTTCCCTCAAGAGAATTTAATCTATCCAATTCTATTTTACATCTTTCAAGCCACCTTGTAGTTCTTGCTACAGATTTCTCTACATATTCCCTAGTTGATGGATTAGGAATACATTCATCAAAAGCCATTGCTATTGTTGAAGCTAAATTACTTTGAATTTGCATTGATTCTTCTGGTCCCATAAATATTTTCTTTCCATCAATATGGGAATTAAAATATACTCCTTCTTCCTTTATTTTTCTCATTCCTGCTAAAGAAAAAACTTGAAAGCCACCTGAATCAGTTAAAATTGGTCTATCCCAATTCATAAACTCATGTAAGCCTCCTAAACTATATACAACCTTATCTGAAGGTCTTAAATGAAGGTGATATGTATTAGATAGCTCAACTTGGCATCCTATTTCCTTTAAGTCCATTGTAGAAACTGCTCCCTTTATTGCAGCTAATGTTCCTACATTCATAAACACAGGAGTTTCAATTGTTCCATGAACTGTTTCAAATCTCCCTCTTCTAGCTTTTTTGTCTTTTTTAAGTAATGTGTATTTATTTGACAAAAATTTCACTCCTTAATTATTTTATATACATTGCATCTCCAAAAGAAAAGAATCTATATTTTTCTTTTACGGCAATATTATAAGCATTTAGTACATTTTCCTTACCTGCTAAGGTAGAAACAAGCATTATTAATGTTGATTCAGGCAAATGGAAATTCGTAATTAAATTATCTACAACTTTAAATTTATATCCAGGATAAATAAAAATATCAGTCCATCCACTTTGTTCTCTTACCATTCCATTTTCATCACCAATAGTTTCTAAAGTTCTAGTAGAAGTTGTTCCAACTGAAATTACCTTTTTCCCATTAATTTTTGTATTATTTATTATATCTGCACTTTCCTTTGATAAGGAATAATACTCAGAATGCATTTCATGATTTTCAATATCCTCTACTTGCACTGGTCTAAAGGTTCCAAGTCCTACATGTAAAGTTAAGTATACAATGTTAACTCCTTTATCCTCTATTTTTTGTAGCAATTCCTTAGTGAAATGTAATCCAGCAGTTGGAGCTGCAGCTGATCCTTCTTCTTTAGAGTAAACTGTTTGATATCTTTCCTTATCTTCAAGCTTTTCATGTATGTAAGGTGGTAGTGGCATTTCTCCTAATGAATCAAGAACTTCCTCAAAAATCCCTTCATAATAAAACTCTACAATTCTATTACCATTTTCTAAAACATCTACTACTTCTGTCTTTAATTTGCCATTTCCAAAAAGAAATTTACGTCCTACCCTTGCACTTTTCCCAGGCTTTGCAAGGCATTCCCATTTATCTCCTTCTATTCTTTTAAGTAGAAGAAATTCAATTTTACCGCCTGTATTTTCTTTTTCCCCTATTAATCTAGCTGGTAATACTCTAGTATCGTTTAATACTAAAGTGTCACCTTCATTTAAAAAATCAATAATTTCATAAAATTTCTTATGTTCTATTTTACCTGTCTTTTTATCTAGTACCATTAATCTTGATTCGTCTCTTCTTAATAAGGGATGTTGTGCGATTAATTCTTCTGGAAGGTAAAAATCAAAGTCACTTGCTTTCATTTATACATATCTCCTATTCTTTAAAAAAGTTCCCTTGAACCCCTGTATTATTATTTTTCTTATTTTTATTAACTTGTCTTCCAAGATGCTTATAAGCTTTCTCTGTTGCTACCCTACCCCTTGGGGTTCTAATTATAAATCCTTTTTGCAATAAATAAGGTTCATAAACATCCTCTAAAGTTCCAAGTTCCTCACCTATAAAATAAGATAAGGTTTCTATTCCTACTGGTCCACCATTAAAATTATCAATAATAGCTTCGAGTATTTTGTTATCTACTCTATCAAAGCCTTCATTATCTACTTCTAATAAATCAAGAGCCGCTTTTGTCTCTTTTAAGCTAATTACATTATTAGAATAAACTTCTGAATAATCACGAACCCTTTTTAAAAGTCTATTTGCAACTCTAGGAGTTCCTCTAGACCTTTTAGCAATTTCAGTAGCTCCTTCTTCAGTAATATGTGCTCCTAAAACTAAAGCACTTCTTATTACTATTTCTTTAAGTTCTGATATAGTGTAGTATTCCATAGAACATAATACACCAAATCTATCTCTTAAAGGGGATGTTAACATTCCTATTCTTGTAGTTGCACCTATTAATGTAAAGGCTGGAAGGTCAAGCCTAATTGATTTTGCTTGTGCTCCTTTACCTATAACTATATCTAGTGCATAATCTTCCATTGCCGGATATAGTATTTCCTCTACGCTTCTATTAAGTCGATGAATTTCATCAATAAATAATACATCATTATCCTTTAGTGTAGTTAAAATTGCCGCTAAATCTCCTGCTCTTTCTATAGCAGGTCCAGAAGTTATTTTTAAATCCCCTTTCATTTCCTTAGCTATAATATTAGCTAAAGTTGTTTTACCAAGACCTGGTGGTCCATATAAAAGGACATGATCTAAAGCCTCTTCTCTTTTTTGAGCTGCTTTAATAAATATATTAAGTCTTTCTTTAACTTTTTCCTGTCCAATATACTCACTTATTTTTTGTGGTCTTAAACTAAGTTCAGATGAATCTTCTGATAGTTCTTTAGGAGTTATTATTCTTTCCATCTAATTTTCCTCCTTACCCCATAAGAGTTTTTAAACAGCTTTTAATAATATTCTCAACATTGTCTCCCTTATCAGCCTTTTTAACAGCCATTTCCGCTTCCTTTTCTGTATATCCTAAGGCTACTAAAGCACCAATTGCTTCTAAAACATTTGTCTCTGACTGAATATCTTCATTATTATATAAATTCAAATCACTATCTTTATTAATAACCATATCTTCTTTTTTCAACTTGTCTTTAAGTTCTAATATTATTCTTCCAGCAGTTTTTTTACCTATTCCTGGTGCTCTGCATATATGCTTATCATCTTCTGTTATAATAGCATATTTCAAATTATTAACTCTGCTAATAGATAACAAGGATAATGCAGCTTTTGCGCCAACTCCATTAATACCTAATAATAAATTAAACATTTCTAATTCTTCTTTTGAATAAAAACCATAAAGACCAATAAAATCTTCTCTGACTATTTGCTCTAAAAAAAGAGTTATTTCTTCACCACTTTTAGGCATCTCTGCCATTGTAGCTCCTGATGTAAAGATTTTATATCCAATATTATTGTTTTCAATTATAACATAATCTTTATTTATACCTATAAATTTACCTTTTATGTACTCATACATGCTTCTTTCCTCCAACAAATGTGAAAGTATGTTCTCATTATTATACTTTATCAAAATTAACGTGAAAAGTAAATCATATTTAAGTAATAACTAAAAGGTAAAAACTAAAGGCCCTTTCCTTTAATTTTTACCTCTTTATATTAAAATTCATTATGATATTAATTCTGATAAAGCAGCCTCTGCTTCTTGTTTTGTATTAAACTCCATTTCATAATTTAGAATTTTATTTTTATCCATCTCCCTTAAATGAGAGAATTTTTTACTATCTGTATAAATATCCTTCTCTTTATCTTCAATTTTAAGTTCACATTTATCATTACTTATATATATTGCTAAATTATCATTATAATTCATTACATAATACTTATTAGGTGCAACTGTTCTTGAATAATAAATTGTATTAGTAGTATTTTCAGTTAATACGTACCCTTCTTTGCTTAAGGCTTCATTAAGGCTTTCTTCTGTAACCTGCCCATTAAGTCCATATTTTTCTTTTAACTCACTTAAATTTTTTTCTTCAATTACTAAACCACTTTTACTTAAAGATATTTTCATATCATCCTTTATAAAAACTTCATTATTAGTATTAACATTAACACTATTATTTTCCCTTTTATCTAAAATAATAATATTTGAAACAAGATAACTAACAGAAAAAAATGTCAATAATAACATACATATAATAATAACAGTTTGAATCTTCCTCTTCATATAATCACTCCTTACAAATGATTATTGACATTTCCCTCATATTTATTCAGAGCAAAATACAATTGACAAAAAAATTCTTCTGTTTTAAACTTTAGGAAATAGTGTTAAACATTTCACACGTTAAGGAGTTGTATTAGTTTGGATTTAGTAAAAGAAATACTTAGACTTAAAGAAGAAAAAGGGGCATTAATTTTAGCTCACCTTTACCAAAGACCAGAAATACAAGAAATTGCAGATATTGTTGGAGACTCATACTTTTTAAGCAAAAAAGCAGTTGAATCCACTTCAAATCTTATAATTTTTTGTGGAGTTGGATTTATGGCAGAAAGTGCTAAAATATTATCTCCTAATAAAAGAGTTTTATTACCTGCTAAAGAGGCACGATGCCCAATGGCTGATATGGCTATATTAGATAGAGTTTTAAAGCTTAAAGAAGAACATCCAAATGCCAAAATAATTAGTTATATTAATACTAATTTAGACATAAAGGCAATTTCTGATGTTTGTGTAACTTCCTCTTCAGCCTTAAAAATCATGAATAATATTAAAGAAAAAGATATTATTTTTGTTCCTGATAGAAATCTTGGAGAATATATTAGTGAGCATTTTGAAGATAAAAACTTTATTCTATATCAAGGCTTCTGCCCTACACATGAAAGAGTTGAAAAAGAAGATATTCTTAAATTAAAAGAAGAATACCCTAACTATGAAGTACTTGTCCATCCTGAATGTAATAAAGGTGTAAGAAGTATAGCTGATTACATTGGAAGTACTTCTGAATTAATAAATTATTCAGTTAAATCTCCTTCTAAAGGCTTTATTGTAGTTACTGAAGAAGGTGTTCTATATCAAATGAAAAACAAAAGTCCAAATAAAGAATTTATACCATTAAAGGAACCTATGATTTGTCCAAATATGAAAATGACAACTTTGGACGAACTGTATAACTGCTTATTAAATGAAAGTAATGAAATAATAATCGATGAAGAAAAAAGAGTTAAGGCATTAACTGCTTTACAAAATATGCATTTGTTGGGAGATGACTAAAGTGATCAAGACCTGTGATGTTTTAATAGTTGGTACAGGAGTAGCAGGTGTTTATTCAGCTTTAAATTTAGACGATAGTTTAAAAGTAATATTAATTACAAAAGAAGGATTAAAAGACTGCAATTCATATTTAGCTCAAGGGGGAATCTCTACTGCTTTAAATAAAGATGATTATGAATCATATATTGAAGATACTCTTATAGCTGGAAATTATAAAAACAATGTAGAAGCTGTTGAAACCTTAGTTAAAGAATCAAGAGATAACATTAGTAGATTAGTTGATCTTAATGTACAATTTGATAGAAATGAAAATAATACTTTTTCTTATACTAGAGAAGGTGGTCATAGTAAATTTAGGATTGTACATGTTAAAGATGAAACTGGGAAATACGTTATGGAAAGTCTCTACCAAGTATTATCTAAGAGAAAAAACATAGAAGTAATTGAAAATTGTAAATTAGTTGACATTATTAAACGAGAAGATAAATGTTTAGGTGGAATATGTCAATATGATAATGATACTTTTCAAATCCATTCAAGATGTACAATCTTAGCAACAGGAGGACTAGGTGGATTATTTAAATCAACTACTAATTTTCCTTCCTTAACAGGTGATGGAATTGCAATTGCTTTAAAAAATAATATTGAAATAAAAGACATAGGATATCTTCAGCTTCATCCTACAGTTTTATATGAAGAAAATACTATTGGTAAAAGGCTTTTACTTTCTGAATCTTTAAGAGGTGAAGGTGGTAAATTAAGAAATCTTAAAGGTGAAGAATTTGTTAATCCATTAAAACCAAGAGATGTTGTTTCAAGAGCAATACTTAAAGAAATAGAGTTAGCAGCAGACAAGCCTTATGTATATCTTGATTTAACCCATTTAAAAAAGGAATTTTTAATGACAAGATTTCCTTATCTTTATAATGAATGTTTAAAAAGAGGATATGCAATGGAAAAGGATATGCTTCCAGTTTCTCCAGCCCACCACTATGCTATGGGAGGTATAAAAGTAAATACTTATGGTGAAACAAGCTTATGCCAATTATATGCATTAGGTGAAACTGCATGTACTGGAGTTCATGGTAATAATAGACTTGCAAGTAATTCACTACTTGAAGGTTTAGTTTTTGGTTATAGATGCGCTAAAAAAATAAGTTCAGAGCTTACATGTAATGAAAATTCTAATTATCCTTCTAAAGAAGATTTAATTAATTTCCTTAAAGAAAGGGTAGATGAAAACTATGTTAAATTATTTAATTATTGATAAGTTAATTAAAGATGGATTAAATGAAGATATGCCTTTTGGCGATGTTACTACAAATAGTATAATAGATGAAAATAGTAATTGTATAGTATATTTACATGCTAAAGAAGATGGTATTATATGTGGTCTTCCTGTTTTTGAAAGAGTATATAAAATCGTAGGCAATGTAAAAGTTAATTTTTATATTAAGGAAGGAAGCACCGTATCTAAAGGTGATAAAATTGGTGAGGTTACTGGTAACACAAGAAATGTTTTAATGGGTGAAAGAATTGCTCTTAATTTACTTCAAAGAATGAGTGGTATTGCAACTCTCACTAAAAAATATGTTGATGCCATTAAAGGTACTACTGCAAAAGTAGTTGACACTAGAAAGGTTACACCTTTATATAGAAATTTAGATAAATATGCCGTTTTTTGTGGTGGAGGAAAAAATCACAGATACTCTTTATCTGATTCAATATTAATAAAAGATAATCATATTGATGCAGCTGGAGGCATAGAAAATGCAGTAAATTTAGCTAGACAAAATT
This sequence comes from Clostridiales bacterium, assembly GCA_012519845.1. GTDB lineage: Bacteria > Bacillota > Clostridia > Clostridiales > Clostridiaceae > Clostridium. The sequence continues at coordinate 6,168 of JAAYPK010000082.1, read as the reverse complement.
CATCTTTTACAACAAAAATCGAAGTAGAAACTGAATGTAAAAATGATGTACTTGAAGCATTAAAAGCAAAAGCAGATATTATAATGCTTGATAATATGAATCCAGATATGGTAAAAGAAATGGTAGATTTAATAAATCACCAGGCGATTGTTGAAACTTCTGGTAACATTGTTTTAGAGAATATTTTAGACTATGCTAAAACAGGGGTAGATTATATCTCAATAGGTGCTTTAACTCATTCATTTAAGGTTCTTGATATATCACTTAAGAACTTAACCTTATTATAAGTAAATTATGTTTCTGTTGGACAAGCCAAAATATAATTAAGTTAAAAAAAACTCAATAAAAAAAAGAGAGTGAATAGTTAAGATATTACTCAAATAATCTTATCTATTCACTCTTAGTTTTTCTCTAAAATTAACTTTTTGTTCTTACTTTATCCCCTTTAATGATTAAAAACAAAAAAGAATAATTTCTAACTATAATAACATATAACTGGATCTCCTGGTTGTATTAAATTAAATATTCCTTGTGCAAGGTCATAAGGTGCATTTACACATCCATGAGAACCGTTAGTTAAGTAAATATCTTTACCAAACTCATCTCTCCAACTTGCATCATGTATGCCTATATTCCCGTTAAAAGGCATCCAGAATGCCACTGGACTTACATAATCTTCTCCAACTAAATTAGTGTTAGCTTCTTTATAATTTAATCTGTAGGCACCAGTTGGTGTAGTATGTCCTAATGACACATTACCTGTTACTATATCTCCATCAATAATTAAATTACCATCTTTATAAAACCACATATGCTGCTTTGTAAAATCAATTTCTACATATGTTTGTCCTATTTCATTATCACCATATCCATGCGCTTTTTGGATATAATTAATCTCTCTTGTTGCAACTTCTCCATTTTCTATTGAATTATATAAATCCTGAACTTCTTTTTCAATATTAATTCTCCAACCATAATTACCACCTGCAATTTCAATTTCATTTCCTTCAGTGGTTTTGAATTTTTTATTTTTTCCAACTGTATTGTATTTATAAGCTAGCTGATTTATATAGTTTCTAACTTTTCCTTCATCTATGTAAGTTGTAAAATCCTCATTTACTCCTACCCAATCCTTAATTGTTTTACCGTCTATTCCTTCCACGGCTGAGCCTATTTGATATGTAATAGCAGTTGATATAAATTTATTTAAATTATCCTTTGCATTTATTACTGCTTCACTATTCATATAAAAAGCTGGCTTTTCATATAAATCTTCTGATTCTAAATCTAAAGTTGGATTTCCACTTAAAATTGCATCTACAAGTTTATTATAAAAGTCATCCTTTTTAATTCTATTTCCCATAGTTTCACTTTTTATTTCAAATTCATTACCGTTAAAATCTATGTATGCATTCTTAGGTTCTATTACATTTTCATCTTTTAAACAAGATAAATCATTAAATTTACTATTAAATAAATCCTCATCATACTTAATATTTACCTTCATTTCTAATTCATCACTTTGGAAAGGAGATTTTACCCATGTAAAAGGATTTTGGTTATTCTTAAGCTCTTTAATTTTCCCATCTGAAATATATTCAAGTCCTAAATCTTCTGCATTTATTGTTTCTTCAACATTATCCCTACATTTTATCATAATAGAATAAGATGAAATATATGATTTTATTTGGTTTTCAACTTCATCTACCGTTTTATGCGATATGTTACTTCCGTTTACTTTAGATCCAAAATAAAAATGATTCATAAAATATATTGCATATCCAAAATATATCAAAAGTATAATGCCTATTATTGTAGAAATAACAATAATTGTTTTCTTTTTGTTATTTGTAATTAAATTCATTAAATATTCCCCCTGTAGTTAATATAATAATTATATCTTAATTAATTATTGAATTCCAACGACATAAACGTTAAAAAATTAAATAAATCATTCTTATCTTTATTATTTGTTAAATTTTTCACTATATCCACATCTTTTGCATAAAGCTTCAACTCTATTTCTATTGGAAAAACCATTATAAATATTTAAAGCCCTATCTCCATTAATAATATTCTCTATACTGTCTTCAAATATATTACCAAGTGGAATATTACCTTCACTATCTAAACAACATGGTACTACTGTACCATCGCATAAAATTCCAAAATGATCTCTTAAGCCATGGCAAAATCCTCTATTACCTAATGAGGAAATATTAATGTCAGGCCAACTAAATTTCTCTGCAGAATTTAAATATAATTTATTTTGTAATTTTATCCTTTTATCTCTATTTAAATTTTCTAAAATATCTTCTTCATAATTGAAAAAGCTCTTAATAATCTGAATAATATCTTTATTAAGTTTATTATTACCTTTATTTTTTAAACTATCAAAATTCCAAAGCCTAAGTCCTACAATTATATCTGTATTCTTTAAAACCAAATTTACGAATTCTAATACTTTATTTATATATTCATAAAAATCTATATTGTTATTATTACCTTCAAAGCTATGTAACGAAATATTTATTTGTCTAACAGCTTTTGAATTTATTAATACTTCAGTATTTTTATTTAGCAAAGTACCATTTGTTGTAATATTTACTTTTATATCATTATCATTGGCAATTTTTAAAAAGCTCTCTAATTTTGGATTAATTAATGGCTCTCCCATTAAATGCAAATAAATATGATCTGATATATGTTTTATTTTATTAATTATTATTTCAAAGTCTTCAATGGACATTACTCTTTCACTACGAGAGGTTTTTGGACAGAAATCACAATTTAAATTGCATATGTTTGTTGTTTCAATGTATATTCTTTTAAATTTTCTCATACTTTTTCCTTACTATTTTTTAGTCTCCATTGAATAGTATATACTCTACTTTTTTTATGTCAAATTAAATTCTGAATAAATAATTATTTTTAGGACAATACTATAAGTAGAAAGGGTGATTTTATGAAGAATAGAAATAAAAAAAATAATGATGACATTTATAATAATGATAAATTTCCTATAAATCCTATAAGTAATTTACAATATTCCTTTCCTGAAGCAAAGGAATCAGAAAATAAAGTTCATCACTTTTATTAATATTAAGCCTTCATGATACATTAATTCATGGAAGGCTTAATATTTTCATATTCTCCTTTATAGGGATTGTAATTACAAATATTCTTTTTATTAACTGCAGTAGGTCTACAATCTTTACAAACATATCTATATTCACAATCCTTACACTTTTCAATTTTGTCTTTAGTCAATCTCCAAAATTGTGGTATAAGATACTTCTGTACTATTTCCATTATAGAATTATTCTTTACATTCAAATCCAAAGATTTAAATGTATCACCCATTATACAAGGAGTTACATCTCCATTGCAACAAATATTTATTTTTCCCTGTAAACAACTATTACCAGAATAATTTCTTAAAAACTCATTTTCTTTTATTCCTTTAATGTTAAAATTAGTATCTATTTTATTTATAGGTGATAAACTAATTTTAGACTGTCCAACATCTCTCACTTTATCTATTTTACTTTTAACTCCTGTTAATTCATAAGTAAATTGTAAAGTCTCTTCAATATTATATTCGTTCTTATTCATTAAAACTGTATTAGCTTTAACAAATATTTCTTCATTTGTTAATAATTTTACAGAATTGACAGTTTTATAGAAGCTCCCATTTACTCCTGTAATACTATCATGTACCTTAGGATCTTTTGAATAAATGGAGGTGATTACCTTAGTGTTAGTCTCCTTTATAGCTTTAACATGATTCTTATTTAATAAAGTTAAATTGGAGTATAAAACTAAAGTAACTTTTGGTATTGTTTCTTTACAATATTTCAATAATTCATTTATTTCCCTAAATAATAAGGGCTCTCCACCTATTAGAATTATTGTTTTAACTTTTAATGCCTTTAATTGAATAATTACTTTTTCCCAATTATCTATAGTCATTAATTCTAAATTCTTATCACCATCTATATTACAATCCAAATAACAATGGCAACAATTTAAATTGCAAGCTCTTCTAAGTTCTAGCCAAGCAGTATCTATTTTTTTTGTTAATTCCTTTTCTTTGCCATAAAATCCTGTAATTCTTTTTTCATTGTTTACTACCTCATTTATAGATTTACCCTGTAAAAGTTGTTCTAATATTATTTTAGAGTCTTCATTTATAGAAAATATTCTACCCTTAATTAAATCTTGTATAAGAGCTCTTTTATAACCTTTAACTAAAATCACATTATCATTAAATGCAAAATAATTATTCACTTACATTTCCTTCTGGTAAATCCATTGGCATACAATCATCTGCGGTTGGATTACAATCATCAAAAAAATCTGGATAACAATCAATATTACAATTATTTTTATTTTTTACTTCAATTAATTCAAATTTCATGTGATCACTCCCTGCAATAATTTGTTTAAAATAATTATATCATTAATTCCGACAAAAAAATCATTGAAATCGCTTAATTTTACAACATTTTTAGCGTATAATTAAAGTAAGATAAGGAGATGATATTATGCGTTTAATTAATAATTTCATTGCTTTATATTTACTTGAAAATAAAGATGAATTAGAACAAGTATTGGATAATATTGATAATATTAAAAAATCTATGCCATCCTATTCTTGGGTCGAAGAAATTAATAAACATGAAATTTACCATATATTTTATGAAAACTATAACAAAAGTATTATGGTAATTGATACTATGCTTCACTATATACATCTCAAAGATTATACACTAAGAAATAAATGTTATATTTTTATTGCATATTATTTAAATGTTACTATTAACTTCTTTACTGGTATTTTAAGTCCTCCAAATGATTCTACCTCTTATAATCTAGTGTCCTCACTAATTCAAAATAATAACCTTACCTTAGAAAAAGCCTCAATAAACTTTACTAATGGTTGCAGTAATAAATCCAAATTAAATGGTGCTAATAAGGAAGCTATTTATATTTCCTTTTTAAAAATAGATGATGAAATTGATAATGAAAATATTAAAAAGCTTCTTAAGATATTTCCAAATGGTTATATGGAAATTTAATTATTTTATTTTTATCTTAACTACCTTACTCATAGATTCTGATCCCAAACACCATATTTGACTAACTACAAAAGTTAATTCATTACTTTCTTCATAATTTCTAAAATAAACTTTATAAGTGTTTTTATTACCTTTTGCGATTTCAATTTCTCCAATGTTATCTTCTAATCTTTTACCTTCATCTAATTCAAACTTTTTATTATTTTCATTTACTAAATATATTCCACTAGACCATAATTTTATGTCTTTGCTATAATTATTTTCAACAGTAAAATCTACCATAACGCTTTTATCTATTATTTTATATGAATTAACATTTATTTTTAATTTACCATCAAAAACATCACTACTTGTATCCTTAGTTTTCACCTGATCCTTATCTTCTTTAGTTTTTGAGGTAGACTTATTTTTTTCACTACCATCCTCTGTTTTATCATTATTACTTGTTTCATTTATTGATTCGTCTGTAGACTCATTATTAGTTGCTTGTATATCTTGACTTTGTATATTATTATCCTTTGATTTTGAGACGTTATAATAATAAGATGCTGCCCCAATAATAAGTAATATTATTGCAATGGAAGTTATTAAAATAACTTTATTTTTCCTTTTATTAATTTTTTCTAAAGCCTTTTTTACTTCACTTATTTCATTATATTTTCCTTCTAACATTTCTTCTATTAATTTAGTAAATCTTTTATTACTATTATTTAAGAAAACAATATTATCATCTATTTCTTTTCCTTCTGAAATAAAAAATAATGCTTTCCCAATGTTCTCTATTAAATCATCATTATTATTTGCAAAAGTAATGCCAATAAAATAAAGCTGATTTTTATTATTTACTATAATATTATCTTTAATATTGCCTGATATTCCTATATTTTTATTTAATAATGTTGTAATAACATCACAAATATGTATTCCATATTTTACAGAAGAGTCAATAGAAATACTTCCATTCTCCCTAATAATATCTCTTAAAAATCCTCCTTCAATATAATCCATTATTATGAAAATTGATTTTTCTCCCTTAATAACATCAAATATTTCAGGAATATTATCATTACTCATATTAACTAATTCT
>JAAYPK010000081.1 GCA_012519845.1 Clostridiales bacterium | reverse complement strand
TAGAAGAAAAAAATCAAATAAGAAATAAATTAATAAATGAAAATCCAGGAAATGAAGAAGATTTATTAAAGCTTCAGGAAGAATTAAATAATAGCAAGCAAAAATGGGAATCATTTAATAAATTGAATGAGGATATTAAGTTTAATAATGAAAGAATAGAAGAGCTTGAGAAGGAAATATCATTAAAAAAAAAATTAAATGAAAAATATAAAAAAGATTTTATGGCTATTAATGAGAAGAAGAAAAAAGAAGAAATTAACTATTTTGCAGATAAAATAAGAGAACAATTAAGTGAAGGAGATACTTGTCCTGTATGTGGTTCAAAGCATATTTCTAAAATTACTTATCATAACAGTAATGAAAACATAGAAAGTCTTGAAAATGAATTAAAAGAATTGGAAGAGCTAATAAAAAATCTTGAAAAAGATATTACCATATTAATAGTACAAAATGATGGGCTAAAAGAGAAAAATGAATCTTCAAGTAATGAAATATTAAATTTAGGTGAAGAATTTAAAGAAAGAAATCCTCTTGAAATAGAAGGGAAAATAAAAACTCTTTTAAATAATTTAAATTTATATAATAAAAATAAAGTAGAGGTTGAAGAGGAAATTGTAAAAATAAAAGATGAAAAGTCTAACCTTGAAAATGAACTAAATAAAGTAAATGCAATAAGTGAGGAAAATAACAATAGACTTAAAGAAATTGAAGATGATAATAGTAATACTAAAGATAAATTGGAAAAAATAAGAGAAAATATTCAGGCAATAGAAGTTTCAATTAATGTAAAGGATTTTGAAAAAAAGAATGAAGAAATAATATTAGCTGAGAAAAAGAAAAATAGCTTGCTTAATAATCAGAAAACATTAAGAAGTAAATTGGATATTTATTTAAGTGAAAAAGAAGAACTTCAGAAAGAAATAAATACATTAAGAGAAAGATTAGTAAAGGGAGATTCAATTCAAAAAGAAAAGGAAGAATTAAAGAAAGAAAAAGAAAAAATAATATATGACAAAATAGGAGAAGTTGATAATATTACAGAATTAATTATAAACATTTCTAAGGATATAAAATGTATTGAAGAAAACTATAATAAGTTAGATAAAGAGAAAAAAGAAATTGATGAAAAGTATAATTACTGTAATGAAAAGATAATTGAAATAAATAGTAAAATCAATGAGTTTATAAATATAGAAAAAGATCAAACAATAAAATTGAACTTAGCACTTAAGGAAGAGGGATTTGCAAATATTTCTGAAGTAAAGGAAACTTTAATTAGTAAAGAAGAAATAAATAAACTTAAAGATTTCATAGAAGAGTATAATAATAAAGTTTCAAAAGTTAAAGGAGCTATTGAGAGTTTACAGAAAAAAATAAACAATAGAAGTGTCAGTGATGAAAAATATAATGAAGTAATGAATTTTAAAAATACACTTAAAGAAAAGGTAAAAGAAATAAGTGAAGATAAAATAAAAAAAGGGGAAGAAGTTAATTATCTTAAAAAGAAAATTTCTGAACTTGAAAAATTATTAATAAAGAGAGATGAAATTGAACATAAGCTTGCATTATTAAATGACTTAGAAAAGTTGTTTAAGGGTAAAAAATTCATCGAATTTGTAGCAATTAATAGGCTAAAATATATATCTAGAGAAGCTTCAAAAAGACTACAGGAAATAACAAACGGAAATTATTCTTTGGAGGTGGACGAAAATGGGAAATTCATAATAAGAGACTATAAAAATGGAGGGGTAGAAAGGGATGCATCAACTTTATCAGGTGGTGAAACATTTTTAGCATCTTTATCTTTGGCTTTAGCTTTATCTGCTGAAATACAACTAAAGGGTATTGCTCCTTTGGAGTTATTTTTCTTAGATGAAGGATTTGGAACTTTAGATGACAATTTATTAGAGGTTGTTATGTCTTCACTTGAAAGGGTTCATAATGATAAATTAAAAGTAGGTATAATTAGTCATGTTGAAAGCATAAAAAATAGGGTTCCCGTTAAGTTAATTATTACACCAGCAGAGTCTGGTATGGGAGGAAGTAAAGTTAGAATTGAAACTACATAATATAAAGTGAAATATTATTTTTTATATGATAAGATAAAATTAAGAAAATCTAAGGAGGAATTAAATTGATACTAGTAAACTTTATACGCGGATTTTGCATGGCGTTAGCTGATAGTGTACCTGGGGTTTCTGGAGGAACAATAGCTTTTATTTTAGGATTTTATGATAAATTCATAAATTCATTAGGGGACTTAGTGTCTACAAAGTCTTCAAAAAAAGAAAAAATGGATGCAATTAAATTCTTAATAAAAATAGGTATAGGTTGGATAATAGGTTTTATTTTAGCTGTACTTTTTATTTCATCTTTATTTGAAAAACATATATATAATATAAGTTCCTTGTTTATTGGGTTTATTATTTTTGCCATACCATTAATAATAAAAGAAGAAAAAGAAGAAGTAGCTGGAAAATATAAATTTTTATTATTCACGTTATTAGGTATTTTATTAGTTAGTTTAATTACGTATTTTAATCCATCTTCAACAGGAGAAGGACTTAATTTATCTATTGATAAATTAAGTATTGGACTAATAATATATGTATTCATTTCTGGTATGATATCTATATCAGCAATGGTTTTACCTGGAATCTCAGGATCAACAATGCTATTAATTTTTGGATTATATGTACCCATAATTAATGCAATTAAAGAAACATTACATTTTAATTTTAAATATTTACCTATATTATTTATTTTTGGTTTGGGGGTAATAACAGGAATTCTTTCAACTATAAAAGGATTAAGTTATTTACTAAAGAAATATAGAAGTCAAATGATATATTTAATAATAGGCTTAATGATTGGATCTTTATATTCTGTAGTTATGGGTCCTACTACTTTAACTGAGCCACTAAGTTCTATGAATATAAGTAATATTAATATTATATTCTTTTTAATAGGTGGGGTATTAATATTAGGTTTAGAAAAAATAAAAAATATCTTAGAAAAAAATGACGACAAATAGTCGTCATTTTTTCAAAGAAAAATTTTTCAAAGAAAAATTATTAACAGTTGTCTTTTACATCCATAAGAGCTTCGCCAAATCTTTGATAATGGACAACTTCTCTTTCTCTTAAAAATCTTAAAATTTCTTTAATTTCATGATCATCTGTTAATGTAATTAGCCATTCATAGGTAACTCTAGCTTTTTGTTCTGCAGCCATGTTTTCATGTAAATCAGCAATAGCCTCACCTTTAGCTTGAATATAGCTTGCGGTCCAAGGCACACCTTCTGGGTTGGTGTAAAATAAAGCTTTACCATGATCGGCAAAGTGTCCACCTAAACCAGCAGCTTTCAATTCCTCAATACTAGCATTTTCCATTAGTTGGTATACCATTGTGCCAATCATTTCTACATGAGCCATTTCTTCTGTGCCTATATCTGTAAGTAATGCTTTTGATTTGCCAGTTGGCATTGTATATCTTTGATTTAAATATCTTAACGCTGCTGCAAGTTCGCCATCAGCTCCACCGTATTGAGTAATTAAATATTTTGCCATTTTTAAGTCTTTACATTTTAGATTAATAGGATATTCTAAGGTTTTTACGTAATACCACATTTTCTTTCCTCCAAATTATTGTTTTTCCCATGGCCAAGGTGAATCTGTCCAAGATTCTGGACATTCAAAATATGCATTTCCAAAGTTAGATAAAGGACCGTAATTTTTTTCATATTCTTTAATTAAACAATCTAGTTTAGAAGAAAGAAGTTTATAATCTTCCTTTGCCTGTTTTTCTTCAGGAAAATTATCCAAGTACAAGTTTAAATCAATAGCAAAAAATTGATATTTTCGAATTTTTTTTAGCATTTCTTTTTTATCCATTTTAACACCTCAAAATAATATTATTTCTTTTCTTTAAAAGGACAATATAGTTCCATGAAGATAGTTCCCTTTTTAAAACCATCATCAATGGAGAATAAATTGCAGTATATTTGAGGCTTAATATATGCTTTAGCATATTTCATTTTTTCATGTTTACAGTTATCCATTGATTTTATCCCCTTTAAATAAATATATATAATAAAATATTAAAAAAACACTTATTTTGTGACTGAAAAATAGAATATTACAAAATAACTGTATTAATTATTTATAAATAGCTAATATTTAATACTTCATAGAAGATAATATATAATATAAATTATTTTTTTTATAAAATTTGAAGTTTTGTCAACATTATTGTATAAAATTGTTGTAAAATAGTATAGGATTAAAAACAGAAAGGGATTAAGAATGAAAAGATTATTGGTATTATTATTAAGTGTAGGAATTATTTCTGGTATTTTAGTAAATTCTAGTACAAGCAATCTTTCTAGTGAACAAGAAATGGCTGAAAAAAATAGAGAAAAATTAGTAAGTTTAGAAAGTAAAAATGTAACGGAAATACAAGACAGTATTGATAAATATAAAGAAGAATTAGAAGCAAAAAATAATCCTTCAAAAAACACAAATTCAGCCATGAATTTTAAAAATATATTTAAAGATGATGTGTTTTTAGGAGATTCGCAATCAGAAGGGTTAAATTTATATGGTTTTTTAAATGATTCTTCAGTAGTAGCAAAGAAAGGAAAGACTTTGAATCAAGCTTTAAATGATGTTAATACTATAAAGAACTTATCACCCAAAAGGATATTTGTATTGTTTGGTTTAAATGATCTTATTAATTATAAAAATTTATCTGATTTGCAAAGGGCCTATGGGGTATTAATTGATTCATTAAAAGAAAATGTTCCAAATGCAAAGATATATGTAAATTCTATGCTGCCTGCAAGAAGTGATGCTATTTCAAAGCAGCCTTTAGTAAGTCTAGACAGAAATTCTGAAGGAAACCAATTAATAAGGGAGTTATGTAAAGAAAAAGAAGTAGAGTATGTGGACATAACATATATTCTAAATGAAAATAAAAATTTATATGAAAGTGATGGAATGCATTGTAAACCAGATTTTTATAAGATATGGCTTACAAAGTTAAGTTCACTTAAGTAAGGATGTGAAGATTTGTATAAGAAAACAAAAATTTTATTAGCTTTTTCCTTTATTATGCTGGTAATTGCACTAAGTGGGAAAACAATGGGTTATAAGGATATACCTTTAGAAGATATAAAAAATAATGTTATGTCAGTAGTAGATAATACAAAATTTGTTGAAGGAGACAACAAATCCTTTAAAAGATTTTATGGATTGAATATGGATGATTATAAGGATGTTATTTTATATCTCCCTAGTTCAACAATGGAAGTTAGTGAATTATTAATTATTAAAGTTAATGATACATCTCAGATTGATAGTATTGAAGAGTGCATAAATAAAAGAATAGAAAGTCAAGAAAATAGTTTTAAAGATTATGCTCCTGAACAATACAGTATAATAAAGCAAAATGAAATTTCAATAAAAGGAAATTATGTTTTTCTAGCTATTTCTGAAAACGGGGCAGAAATGAAGGAAAAGTTTATAGAATCTATAAAATAAGATGAGGTAACAATATGATTTTTAGCAGTGTATTTTTTATTTTCATGTTTCTTCCTATAACACTTATACTGTACTATTTATCACCTGCAAAAGTGAAAAATTTTACTTTGTTTGTTGTAAGTTTAATATTTTATGCATGGGGAGAACCTATATATGTTTTTTTAATGTTTTTCACTATAGTGTTAAATTATTATTTGGCTTTGCTTATTAGTAGTGGGAAGAAGAAAAAACAAAAAAAGTATTTAATATTAACAATAGTAATTGATTTATTAATATTATGCTTTTTTAAGTATTTTGGATTAATTATTCAAAGTATTA
>JAAYPK010000080.1 GCA_012519845.1 Clostridiales bacterium | reverse complement strand
CAAAGATTTGAAGAATATGAGTCTATTAATAATGGTAAAACTAAAACTCAAATTAAAGAAGAAAAGAAAAAAAAGCGCAATATTGCTAAGGAAGAAAAAAACAAATTACTAACAATAAAAAAACTTGAGGAAACCATAAGTAAAGATGAAGATAAACTTCAACTTCTTCAAGAAAAATTATGTAAGGAAGAAGTTTACTCAAACCCATCAGAAAGCATAAAAGTAAATAATGAAATAAAAGAAATTGAAGCAAATCTAGAAAGCTTATATGAAAAATGGGAACTACTAAATGAAAACTAAAATATACTAAAAGATGAGCAGTGTCTTTAATTAGACAGTCCTCATCTCTTACTTCTTCTCTATCTATTTCTTTCCTGTAGTCCCAAATCCACCTCTATCATCATTTCCAAAGGATTCCACCTCTATTAATTCTAATTCTGGCATTACTTCCATTATTCTAAATTGAGCTAATTTGTCACCTTTCCTTATCCATGAACCTTCATTATCTTTTCCTTGTAAACAGTATACTGGCATATGCCATTCATCATTATCTCCAATATATGTATCATCTACTACCCCTACAGAATTTGTTTGAATTATTCCCCAAGTTTTAAATGTTGAACTTCTTGGAGCTAAATGTGCCTCATAACCTTTAGGTAATTCTAATGCAAACCCAAGTGGTATCATTGCCCTTTCCCCAACTTTTACAAATATATCTTTCCTTGCATATACATCAATCCAATTTCCTTTTTCAATTTTTTTTAATTTAGTTGCGTCTTCAAAATATTTAATTCTAATTTTCATAAGTATTTTTTCCTTTCCCTTTTATATCTGTGCATTATGCTGTAAATTATAGCATATTTATTTTATGCAATAAAGGCTTATAACAAAAGTTATAAACCTCTAATTACGCATATTCTTTACTGTATTAACTACATATATAGTGTCATTTTTATTACACTCATCTAATAACACTTCATTCCAATTAATGTAAATAGGTTTGTTGAAATAATTTTTGTCAATGATTTGTATTACCCTATAATTTCCAAAAGGTACTTTCGAAAATTCTACTTTCCCATTACAATCTGTATATTCAGATTGAATTAGTTCTGGAGAAATACCATTTATTTTATATAAGTTTACTTTTAAACCTTTTATTCTTACTCCTTCAATTTCATTCAATGAAGAATATACCTTTATTTTTCCATACCTTGGCTCTTCTTCATCAAAATTATTTTCATAAATCCTTTCTTTCCATTCATCTTCACAATTATCCCATTTATCTTCTTCATATTCTACATCTAGCTTTTCATATTCTTTTTCTACTTCATCTTTAATGCTTACTTCCTCTTCACTTTCAAAGTAACATTTCATTTCTTCCGGTTCAATTTTGCTTTCAATACAACCATTATCCTTTAATTCAAATATATTACTTTCTGAACCACAAGTATAAGAATAATCTTCTCCATCGCCATAACTTATTTCAAAGTTTACTCGTAAATCTTCCTTAAGCTTGTCTTTATTGATTTCCATCTTTTCCTTTTGAAATTGTTCTATTATAAAATCTATACTTTTATCCTTATCATTATCCATTAAAATACCTCCTTAACTTCCTTTATATCAAAATATGAAAAAAATAAGATATATGTGAATTATTTTATTATTTGTGAGCATACTAATCATAAATAATGAGTATAAAGAAAGGAAGTTTGAATGTATTTTGAAACAAATATTAAAAACATTATCACTTTTTATTGTATCCCTTGTTTTGTTATCTCTAAATAATTTAGTTTATTCAAAAGAAGAAGATATTTCAAATGAAAAAAATATATACCTTACTTTTGATGATGGTCCTGGTGGAAAAGTCACTGAAAAAGTTCTAGATATCTTAAAAGATGAGGAAGTTCCGGCTAGCTTTTTTTTAATAGGAGAAGAAATTAATAATCAAAGTGCTTTAGTAAAAAGAATCTATGATGAAGGACATTCCATAGGTCTTCATAGTATGACCCATAATCAAAAAAAATTATATTCTTCTGATGAATTTTTTCTTAAAGAGATGAAAGAAACTCAAGAAGTAATTAATGAAGTTACAGGATATAGCCCATATATACTTAGATTTCCTTTCGGCTGTAATAACACTTGTTATAAACTAAAAGAAAGTCTAGTTAATTCACTTCATGATAATAATTATAAAATATATGATTGGAATGTAGATAGTTCTGATGGTGCTAATCCAAATGCATCTCCAAGTGCTATATATAAAAATTCCATTAGTGATAAATCAAATATAACTTTATTAATGCATTGTAGTAATTTACATAAAAACACTGCAAAAGCCCTTCCACAAATAATTAAATACTATAAAGAAAAAGGCTATGTTTTTAAAAAAATAGATGAAACTACTCCTGAAGTTTATCATTATATAACAAAGTAGCTGCAAAGTGCAGCTACTTAACTTAACTAAATTACATTTTAAAACCAGTTCTTTTTATAGTTTGTTCTACTATCTTATAAATAATTAATCCTATTATTAAATTAATTATGGCAGTTGGAATTACTACAGATACTATAGTAGGAAAAATCAAATTAGCAGGTAATTCAATACCTATTAGTGCATAGCTTACTAAAAACGCTGTTCCACTTATTAATGTTCCAACAAATAACATACCACCTGCTAAAAGATTTTTATTAATTCTATCTCTTAGAGGTAAGATCAATAAATACATTAAATTACATGTAACAAGTTTATCTATTATATTAGGTAATTGCCCTCCAGGTGATTTTGTGGTTAGTGCTGTAAATATTCCTAGAATAATTCCAGTAAATAATGTTGTTTTATAATCCTTATTTAATAACATTATAATAAATAACATTGCCAAAGCAAAATCCGGTTGCATTGGCAGCCCTATTGAAGGTGCTAACACATGTAGTACCACTCCTATTGCAATTAATATTGCATCAATTATCATTTTTTTAGTATTCATTTCAATCCCCCAATTTATTTATATCTTTATTCTAGATTAATTTAATCAAAGAATCTTTATATATTAACTACGATCTTTTTACCTAGCAAAGATTTTATTTCATCAAATTTCTTTGGTTTACTATAATAATAGCCTTGAACAGAATCGCAGTAGATTTTTTTTAAATATTCAACTTGTTCTTTTTCTTCAACACCTTCTGCAACTACATACATTCCAAGTTCATGAGAAAGCTTTATTATATTTTCTACAATACATCCATTTTTGCGATTTTTTATTAAATCCACTAAAAAGCTTCTATCAATTTTTAATACATCTATAGGTAACTTTGTAAGGTAATTTAGTGAAGAATATCCAGTTCCAAAATCATCTAATGCTATAGTAACTCCAAGAAATTTAATAGCTTCTAATTTATGTTTATTAGACTTAAATGACTCCATTAATGTACTTTCTGTAATCTCTATTTCAATATACTTTAATGATACTTTATATTTGTTACTTAATTCAATTAAATCATTTAAAACTGTTCCATGAGTTAATTGTACATCAGAAAAATTAACTGCTATCCTAAAGTTTTCATTACCTTCATCTAATAGTTGTTTAATTTTTATAAATACTTCCTCTAAAACAAATTTACCAATTGGAATTATTTCCTTTGTTCTTTCTGCAATAGAAATAAACTTATTTGGCTCAATATTACCAAGCTCCCTTGAATTCCATCTTAATAAAGCTTCAAAGCCAGTTACTAATGAAGTTTCCAAAAAAACTTTAGGCTGAAATACTACGTACATTTCATTATTTATTAATGCCGTTCTAAGTCCTTCTTGAATTAAGTAACTTTTATTTGCCTCATAACTAATACTGTCATCAAATAATCTCCATCCATTTCTTCTATTAATTCTTGCATCATCCATTGCTATGTTTGCATTTTTATGCAATTCATCAAAGTTTTCTCCATTATCCGGGAAAATGGACACTCCAATACTTACTGTTATGTATATTGTATTGCTTTTTATATAAAATGGTTCCATTAATGCTTCTTGAAGTGTAGTTATAAAATCTTCAATTGCTTCAATTGAATCAGTTTCTGGCTTAAAAATAATGAATTCATCTGCACTATATCTACATACTAAATCTTCTTCATCAACATATTTTAGTATTTTATCTGCTAACTTTTCTAATAAATAATCTCCTTTATCATATCCAAAAGAATCATTTATTTTTTTAAAATCATTAATATTTATTAAAATTAATGCCCCTCTTAGTTTATGCTCATGGCATTTTTCCAAATAACTATTAACAACAGATTTCATAAAAACATTTGAAGGCAATTCTGTAAGTATGTCATCTGAAACTAACTTTTTTACTAATTCTTCTAATTCTTTTTCCTTTGTAACATTTCTTATGTAACCACAATAACAATATATCCCCTCAGTTTTATTAATAAACGGCTTAATTTTAATTTGTATCCATAAAGAATCTTTACATCTTATTTTTACTATAAATTTTAAAGGTTTATTTTTTTGTAGGCATTTTTCCCACTTTTTTATATAACTTTTACCCTTTAATCCTTCAATATAATTAAAACCTTCTTGCCAGGATAAAACTATTTCACTATTATTATTCTTATTTAAATCATTAGTTATATTACCTATTATCTTAAAAGTCTTTTCTTTAATATTACAGATAATAAGTGATTCCTCTGAAATATCTCTTAATTCATTAGATACTATTTCAGAAGAAATAAGCTCTCTCATTCCCATTATATAATATCCTCCTTGATACATAATAAATTATAAATTATAAATTATAAGATATTCTGCCAATTTAATATTATATATCCCCCTAATGATATTGTGGTTTTTTATTATTTTTCTTTTTCTTCTTTATTTTTTTTATCTTTTATTAAAGATGTGACTAAAGCTGCCGTTGCTCCTGCTAAAACAATTAATTTGCTAATCTTTTTAATTTTCATTGAACTATTACCTCCAATATTACTGTACTTTATTTATGTTTCTATTATAACCCATTTACTGTAATCTATACTAGTCCTATTCTTATTTATTCTTCATCAAAATTCTCTAGAAAGAAGTGTTTTTCCCCATTTTTACTCCAGCCTACAATAGAATCCATATCCACATTTTCAGTGGCTTTAAAAATTGATTTATCTACTCCATCAAAATTTTTCTTTAATTCTTTTATTAGATCTTTTATTTCATATCTTTTATTACCTATTTTTTCTGCTGCTATCATACAAGCACAATTTAAAGGCCAAATTCCACTATAATTAATAAATCTTTTAATAGCCTCCTCTTCAATTAAATATAATGGTCTAATCAACTCAAGTCCACTAAAATTTTTTGCTTTAAGTTTTGGAAGCATTGTTTTAAAGTTACCTGCATATAAAACATTTAACATAGTAGTCTCTATAACATCATTAAAATGATGTCCTAATGCAAGCTTATTACATCCTAATTCCTGTGCTTTTGCATATAATGAACCTCTTCTCATTCTTGCGCAAAGATAACAAGGATAATCCTTTGCCATTTTATCTACTACTTCAAATATTCCAGAATCATAAATATGTGCTGGTATTTCTAAATAATTTAAATTATCTTCTAATAATTTTCTTACATCTTTATGATAACCAGGGTCCATTGCTATAAATTCTAAATCAAACTTAACCTCTCCATGCTTTTGAAGTTCTTGAAATAATTTTGCCATAAGTATACTATCTTTTCCACCTGAAATAGCTACAGCAACTTTATCCCCTTCCTCTATTAAATCATATCTTTTAATTGCCTTTATAAATTTTGACCATATTGTTTTTCTATATCTTTTAACAATACTTCTTTCAATTTCTTTTAATGATTTTTTTTCTTCATCGGGAATAAGTCTTTCACAACCTTTTCCTGCAATACTACTCATTATTAATCACCTCGTACATGAGATATTATATCAAACACCATAATAAATAAAAAGAAGAACCCTAAAAACAATTTAAGATTCTTCTAAAGATTATAATTTATTATGCCCATTGATTGTTAGTGGCACTTTTCTTATTTTTCTTATTATCTTTTCCACTATTACTTCCACATGTCTCATCACATCCACAAGAGGATTTAGGCTGATTATTTTCTTTTTCATTCATAAAATATCACCTCCTTAATACTTTATTATTTTTAACCTAAATGAAAAAATAATTCTATGAAATTAATACCTTTTTACAATTAACATATTTTCAATATTATACTAATATATTTATCTTATAAATTAATTTTATAGGAGGTAACAATGGGAAACAAAGAATTAAAAAATAATATAGGTGAGTTAATATCAGCTCTATCACAGTGTAATACAACAAAAATCAAAGCAGTAATGGGATTAGATGGATTTATAGATGTTATTTTACATCCAGTATTAGAACGTTCAGATGCTAATACTTACACAAGAATAGAAACTCTTAAAGAATTTGGGAAAATAATATCAAAAGCCTCAGGTCTTAGCACAAGTGTAGAAATGGTTCCAATAAAATCGAAACTTGGTGGAAATGGTCCTATTTTAAGTAATGCTCTAGGAAATTACGGGATGGATATTACTTATATAGGTGCTTTAGGTTCTCCAGATATTAATCCAGTATTTAATGAGATGAAAGATAAATGTACATTGATATCTATAGGTAATCCTGGTTTAACAGATGCTGTAGAGTTTTTTGATGGTAAGCTTATGATTGGCAAACGAGAATCTCTTAAAGAACTAACATGGCATAACATAAAAAAAACAATTGGCATAGATGCATTGGTTAAAATGTTTAATGAAGCAAACTTAATAGGACTAGAAAATTGGACAATGATCCCCTATATGACTGAAATTTGGGAAGGATTATTAAATGAAGTAATACCTAGACTCCCTAAATCCTTAGAAAAGAAGTTTATTTTCTTTGATTTAGCAGACCCTGAAAACAGGAAAAAAGAAGATATCTTAAAGGCTTTAAAAGTAATTAATTTCTTTTCTTCTCATTTCAACGTAATACTTGGTTTGAATTTAAAGGAAGCAAAAGAGATTGCTGTAATATTAAATGTAATAGGTCCTAACACTCTAATTTCTTTAGATAAATTAACTGAAAAAATCTATGATAAATTATCAATATATTCAGTTGTTATTCATCCAGTTAAAGAAGCTTCTACTATATGTAATGGTTTATATTACCATACTCCCGGGCCTTATGAACCTAATCCAAAATTAACTACAGGTGCTGGAGATAATTTTAATGCAGGCTTTTGTCTAGGACTAGCTTTAGGATTATCACCTAACCTTTCTCTAGTTTTAGGTACTGCTACTTCAGGATATTACGTAAGAAATGGCCAAAGTCCTACCTTAGAAGAAGAAATTGAATTTCTAAAAACTTGGCAAGAATCATTATAAAAAGGTGTTTCGGCTTTAATTCATTAAGAAGTAGAGAAGAACTAATAGAGAATAGATAAGACATCTCTTCTCTATTAGTTCTTAGTTCTTTACTAACACATCAAATAAGTGAAAAGTTCCTTTTTTTATTAATACTTATTATAACTCATAATCTCATTTAGATTTTTTCTTATTTTCTTTCTTGTATCTATCGATTTACCATAGCCTAAGGAAATAACAAGAAAAACTTCTTTTTCTTTAGGTATTTCCAACTTTTTTTTGATTTTTCCTTCATTAAACCATCCCATAAGACAAGTTCCAAGTCCTAGTTCCGCTGCTGCTAGTGAAATATGTTCACATGCAATCCCAATATCCATAGATGAGTAATCTTTATTTTTAATCAGTTCACCAATTTTAGATGTAGCATTTCTTCTTTCTCCTACAGCAACTATAAAACAAGGAGCTGTTAATGCAAATTTATTTATCCCAATTATAGGGTTATAAACACTTTCTGCAATACCATGAACTTTCTCTTCTTCATCTACAACTACAAATTTCCATGGTTGTGAATTACATGCTGAAGGTGCCAATCTGGCACACTCTAAAATTTTCTCAATTATACTTCTCTCTACCTTCTTTTCTGTATATCCTCTTACACTTTCTCTCTTATTCACTAATTCTAAAAAATTCATATTAACACTCCTAATATTGTTACTATAATAAATTTTATATCAATATCTCTAATATTTCCATATTTATTGCTTAGATCTTCTGTTTTTGTATACTCCATAAAATAACACTAAAAGAGAAACTGATAAAAAGAAAAGGGTTGACTGAATAAATGGTGCAAAATTATAACTACTACCATTCCAAAAATCAATGAAATCATTACATATATAAGTTGTTGGAAAAGTATATGCTATTGATTGCAATACCTTTGGAAAAGAATCTGGTGTTACGCCAAACATTCCACTTAATATCATTATTGCAAAATATAAAACCATTGTAATTGCATATGTTGGAGCAAATTTTTTTAAAATTATTGCTATACCATGAGCTAATATAAATAAAATAATAGTTAAAATATATAATGATATTATTAATATACTTCCTGAAAACAAAGTTGGTGTTTTAATGTCTAAAACAAAATAGTTAACTATTGAATATATAAAAAAAGATATTGTAACAAAAATTAAATTAGCACTAATTTTAGAAAACAAAAATGTCTTTTCAGTATATCCAAATAACTTTATTCTTATTGGAATATTGTTTTGCAATTCTTGAGAAAAAACTGCAGAATATCCTATAAATACTGTTGCTAAAGGAATAATACAACTAAAACTAATAAAACAAGAAGTTAGGGCTATTGACTTATATTCTTCTGGAACATCTTTAATAAAAACTGGAGAAAGAAGAGAACTCATTAAAATAGGAAAAAATACACCAAAAATAATAGTAAATATATTTCCAGAAATATTCCTTAATTCATATTTTATTAGTGAAAAATTAACAAGCTTTGTATTCATCTTTATTCTCCTCCCCATTTCTTAATCTAAAACTTGCCTTTGCATTTATTGACATTATCTCAATATCATTATTACTTCTCTTAAAATTAATATTATTCTCTATTAAAACTTTAGTTATTAATAATTGCTCTTCACTATCCTTACAAGATAAAGCTATTAAATGCTTAGGGGCTATTAATTTATTAAATCTTTCTGTTATTTCTTTATTCTTTTCTGTATTATCTACAACAATTACAGACTCACCGCAATATTTTTTAAATAACTCCTCTTTATATCCAAAATCCACAATATTACCTTTATCTAAAATTAAAATTTTCTTCGCTATTTGTTCTAGCTCTTCATAGTAATGAGACACAATAAGTATAGTTGTATTTTTATTTTTATACCATTGATTTATTTTTAGCATTAATTGCTGTCTTGTTTCAAAATCAAGTCCAGAAGTTACTTCATCAAAAAAAACTAAAGGAGAATCCTGCATTAAAACTAGAATAATCGTTAGCCTTTGTTTTTGTCCTCCTGAAAGTCCTGGATATTTTTTATTTAAACAATCATTAAAATCAAAAAAATTAATTAATTCTAATAATCTTTTATTTTTACTTATTTTCGTATTAAGTATACCTTCAATAACATATTTTATTTTCATAGTATCTACATAATTATTTTCCTGCAAATGAACTGACATTTCTTCAGGTTTAATATCTGAATTAATTACTCCATCATAATTAATTATTCCAAGAATAGCCTTTACCAATGTGCTTTTACCTGCACCATTTGACCCTATAATACCGATACGTTCCCCCTTTTCTATAGTTAATGGTTCTTTAATGTTTAATGCCACTTCATCTCCATATTTAACTTTAAGATTATTAATTGTAATCATTTTATTCACCCCTAAATAATCATTTTTCTATATTCTATTAAACTTATATGAAGATTCAATGAAGATTTAATGCTTTTTTAATGCATCTTTATAATAGCTTCAACTCCATTATTAGTATTATTCACTTCTACCCTATAATTTAATAATTTTGAATAATAAGAAACTAAATATAATCCTAAACCATGTCCTTTATTTTTATCACTTGTTGTAAACGGTTCAAATATATTTGCTAATATATCCTGATTAATTTTATCTCCATAATTGATTATTCTTAAAATATTATCTTCAATTCCAATATAGATTTCTCCATTTATATGACTATGTTTTAAAGCATTAGAAAATAAGTTATCAATTATAATTGACATTATGTCACCATCAGTAATACATACATATTTATTAAAATCTCTATTAATCCGCAGTTCTTTTTCTTTTATTTCAAATTCATGATAAGAAATAATATTGTCTATTACTTCATCTAAATTTATTTTTTCTAATTTGATATTTTCCTTTCTTTTATGTAAGTCTAATACTTCATCAATTATTTTCCTCATAGAAAGTAATTCATTCTTAACCTTAGGTAAATATTTTTCTGTATCTTTAAACTTTCCAACTTTATTTATCATTCCTTCAACTAATAATAATGAAGCTGCTACAGGAGTTTTTAATTGATGAGAAGATGCTCTTAAAAATACTTCTTGCTTTTTGTTTTCTTCTTCTAATTCATTAACTTTTTTATCTAAATCTATAAAAACTTCATTTAATATATTAGCCAAATTTCCTATTTCATCTTTTCTTATTAAACTTATATGATTAATATTATTATTCATTGCTTGAGTTGATAAATCTTCAATTGGCTCAACTATTTTTTTTGAGAAAAATCTTGTTCCAATAATAATTAAAACTAATGATACTAATATTACTGTTGGTAAGCTATTTAATATAATTGGCCTTACTTCATTTATTTGAGGTGTCATTGTTGATAGTAAGGTAATTATCATCTTATTATCTTCTTCTGTTATTAAAACATAATTAGTATAATAATTCCTATTATCTCGCACATTATTTTCTAATATTGTTAAATCACTATCTTTTTTCACTTTTGTAGACAAAACCTCATATTTATAACTATTATCATTTTCCAATACATCTATTTCAATGTTAGATAGAATATTCTTTTCTTTATCCATGAACTCCTTTATTTCATCTTCTATTTTATCTATATCAACATCTTTCCCATCCTCTCTCATCATGTCAAGAACATTAATTAAGTTATCATCCTTTAATGTAACATTAGCCTTTCCAAATATATTGTATACTTGAATAACATTGCCATTACTTGGTATTGTTAATGTTAAAGTTGATGAAGGATTCCTTAAAACTTCATTACCATAATTCCCTGATTCTAAGTATGTATTATGAAGTAACTTTGCAGAATTGAAATTTACTTTATTAGTATAATCTACATATAAGGAGGGTAATAATGTAATGAAATATCCAATAACTAAAACTACTATAGCAGCTGAAATAAATAGACTATACAAAAAAGTTCTTTTAGACAAATTCATTATTCCACCTCCTTATTAAATTGATATCCAACTCCAGCTATAGTTTTTATAAAATTATAAGGAAGTTTTTTTCTTAAATTTTTAACATGTGCATCAATAATTCTATTATTTCCAGAGTAGCTTTCATCAAATATTCTATAAATAAGCTGTTCTCTTGTAAAAGCTCTGTTAGGCTCATCCATAAGAGTCTGTAATAACAAAAATTCACTTAATGTTAAATTTAATGATTTGTTATTATAAAATGCTTCATAAGATTCTTTTTTAATACAAAGTCCATTAGTCTCAATTAAATTATTCTTTAATGCTTTTGTTCTTCTTAAAACTGCTTCTATTCTTTTTAATAGCAATAATGGTGAAAAGGGTTTTATTACATAATCATCTGCATACAAATTAAAGGCAGCTAATTGTGTTTTTTCATCTCCCAATGCGGTAAGCATAATAGTCCCCATATTGCTTTTATTCTTTTTAATGTAATCTAAAACATCTAATCCACTGCCTCTTGGAACCATAATATCTAAAATAGCTAAATCGAAATCATTTTTTTTTACCATATTAATTGCTTCCTTAGCATCTACTGCAGTAATTACTTCATATTTATTCATTTTCATATACTCTGTTGTTACATCCAATATAGTTGGTTCATCCTCTAAAAATAATATTTTCACCATAACATTTCTTGCCAAAATTACGTTTAATAGTATATTTTCACTATATAAGACATATTTTTCTTTGTCAAATTTAAAAATGGGGATCCACTTATAACTCTAGCTTTGTTTTAAAAGGCGTAGAAAATGGTTAGCTTCCCTTAAAACATGGTCAGCCAATAGAGGAACAATTATAGATTTTATTTTACAATTAATTAATCCTTCTGTACCTGCTTTCTTAAAATCCCTTATTTTAATAGTTTCATCAATAGTATCTTTTTTAAAACTCTTCATGGTTTCTTCATTCATATCTGCTGCCCTTTTTAATAAATTTGCATAATCCTTGGAAAACTCATCTGAAGTATTAAATAAATCATTTTCACTAGGATCTAAAAGTCCTCTTATAAATAATGCATGCTCCATCATAATTCTGTCCCAAAATAATTCAATTTTTTTAGGGTCTTCTTTTTCTATATCACAATCATTATCAAGATCACTTATATATGAATGATATAATTTTGCTTCTCTAATAATGTGTTCTATAAGCAAAGGATAATTAGTAGTATACATGTTACATGTTAGCATTCCATCTAAAACACACATTTTAAAGTTTATTAATCCATTAACTAACTTCTTGGCTCTGCAGTTAATCTCTTTTACTTCTTTAACTATTTGATAATTTATATCTTTTTTATAATCACATAGTAGTTCTTTTTCCATTTTAGTAAGCTTTGAGTTAATTCCAATTCCTAAATACTCTTCTGTTTTTCTTTCAGCATCTAAAGTGAACTCTGTGAAAATTTCGCCTGAATTAAGGACTTCATCTCTCACTATTCCTCTACTAATTTTAATAACTTCATACAAAAGTCTTTCAAATTTATTTTTATATTCTTCTGCTTCTTTTGAAAACTTGGTATTTTTAGGAGTAAATCCTGCTTCAAGAAAAATAGAATGTTCCTTCATAATCCGTCCAAAAAATAAGTGTAATTCTAATGATAATGTTACGTATTTTTTATTATCAATCATGGTTCCCCCTATTTCTATATTAATAAAACTTTAAAACTGTAAATTATTGTTTGAACATGTTTTTATTAATATATATAATTATCTTAATGTACTATTATTCAAAAAGAGGTTGTTTTATGATAAATACAAGTAAAAGAGATTTACAAATGCTAAGATATTTCGGAGTAGGAATGATATTAAGTCATCCAATTTTTATGACACTTAATTATTTAAATACCATAGGTTACCATATAGCTTCTATTAATATATCAAGTTTAAATAAATTTACTGCTTTTGGTCTAATTGCAACTTATTTAGGTGTTTATTTTAACAAACTAACTATACCCTCATACATTAAGGAAAAAATAAATAAAAAAATTAAAATTCTTTACTTTTTTAATATCCTTATTATTGCATATCCTTTTGTTTTCTATAAATTATTCCATATTAAATCTGTATTCATATCCTTCTTAATAATGGAAGCTCATTATATAGGTATTATTTTCTTAACTAGGGTGATTTTATCCATAAGACTTCAAGATTACCAATTAAAATGTAGAAAGGCCATGTCTGGTTATGAAGAAGATGATGAGAGTAATTTTAGTTGGAGACTAAAATTATGGTTTTTACCTCATGAATATATAGAATTTAAATATAGATTTCCAAATTTAATTAATCGTTTCCTAACTTGGGATTATTATACTTTTCAAACATTATCAGATAGATTTCCAAATTTAATTAATCGTTTCCTAACTACATTTGTAGTACTCATTATTATATTTAACAAACCAAATATAATAACAATATTATTTCTTTTACCTATTTTTAAAAACCTGCTTATTTTCATTGAAGGATTATTAGGACTTCAAACATCTTTAAAAGGGATATGTACAGGCTATACATATAAATCTCCAAGCGATGAAAGGCCTTTTTATGATGTTTATGTTACAGATTATGAAAATCAACGAGAAATACATTTTAAATCATATAAACATTTATATATTTCTGAAAATCAAGAAGTAAGAGTTGTTCATGGTATATTTTCAAAAATAGTTTTATCAGTAAATAATATTAAAATTATATAAACCTAATAATATTTATTTTATGAAAGTAATTAATATAAGAATTTGTCATGTCCTTGTATTCTCTCTAATTCTGATCATATTAATAGATAAAGAATTTAAGCCCCATGGTCTTAACCCTGGGGCTTAAATTTATTTATTGTAAAGAAAAAAGTTCCTTAATGATTATTAACTTTTCTTGTTTATCATTTCAAAATTATAAAAACCCTATGCTCTATCACTAAATGCTAAGTGCTGTTACCAAAAAGCATATTGCAGTAATAAGTGATAGCGGTGTCATAACATACTTTTCTTTTTTACTTTTAGATAATAGATTCATAATAGTGTTCAAAAATAGATAAACAGCAAAAAAGATACAGATATACTTTATGACTTTAATAGAAAACCACAATTGAATAAAACCACCTGCTTGTAAAATAATAACTATTGCAAAAAGTTGAATAATCACTGAAAATATTGCCATTATTCTATATTTTTTAGGTAGTATTTTATATTGTCCTCCCATAGTGAATTCCCCTAATGGTAACCCCAAAGACACCATAACAGACAATAGTGCTACAAGAAAAAATAAAATTGCTCCTAGTATTGAAAACATAAAATCCCCCTCATATAAATCATATTAATACTAATTAATATGATTTTAATTAGTAACTCCATCTATTTCTATTAATTCTTAATTTATATCTTTATAAAAACTACCTTATTCATATTTGTATGTCCAAATAAAGACAACAAAAATTTATACTATTTTAGTTGTCCAATCCTCGCAATTCCAAACATCAGTTACTAATCCTTGATAAAACTCCGGTTCATGGGATACTAAGAGAATTGATCCTTTATATTCCTTTAAAGCTCTCTTTAATTCATCTTTAGCATCTTGATCTAAATGGTTAGTAGGTTCGTCTAATACTAAAATATTAGTTTCATTATTAAGTATTTTACATAATCTAACCTTTGCAGCTTCCCCACCTGATAAAACCATTATTTTAGATTCTAATTGCTTTGTTGTAAGACCACATTTAGCAAGGGCTGCTCTTATTTCATATTGAGTATAAGATGGGAACTCCTGCCATACTTCTTCAATACAAGTATTAGTATTACCACTTCTATCTTCCTGTTCAAAATAGCCTATATGCTGATAATCTCCCTTATGTACTTCTCCACTTAATGGCTTAATTAAACCTAATAAACTCTTAAGTAAAGTTGATTTACCAAGTCCATTAGCACCAACTAATGCTATTTTTTGTCCTCTTTCCATATAGATATTTAATGGCTTAGTTAATGGACTATCATATCCTATTACTAAATCTTTAGTTTCAAATATAACTTTTCCTGATGTTCTAGCAGTTTTAAATGTAAATTCAGGCTTTGGCTTTTCCTTTGTTAACTCTATCTTTTCCATTTTGTCAAGTTTCTTTTGTCTTGACTTAGCCATATTAGCGGTTGCAACATTAGCTTTATTTCTTGCTACAAAGTCTTCTAAACGTGCGATTTCTTTTTGTTGCTTTTCATAGGCCTGTTCTAACCTCTTTTTCTTTTCTTCATATAATCTTTTAAATTCATAATAATCACCAACATATCTTGTTAACTTTCTTTCATCAACATGATAAATTAAATTAACAACAGAGTTTAAAAATGGTATATCATGGGATATTAGAATAAATGCATTTTCATAGTTTTGCAAATATCTTTTAAGCCATTCTATATGTTCTACATCAAGATAATTTGTAGGTTCATCTAATAACAAAATATCAGGATTTTGAAGAAGAAGTTTACCTAAAAGTATTTTGGTTCTTTGTCCTCCTGATAAATCATCAACATCTCTATCTAATCCCAAGTCTGACAGACCAAGACCTTTAGCAACTTCTTCGACTTTGGGGTCTATAACATAAAAACCGTTATTGTCTAAAAGATCTTGAATTACTGCTGTTCTTTCAAGCATTTCCTCTAATTCTTCTGGAGTGCAGTCACCCATTTTTTCATATAATTCATTCATTTCTTTTTCCATATCAAAAAGATATTTAAAGGCATCTCTTAAAGCATCTCGTATACTTTGCCCTTTTGTCAATGCTGCATGCTGATCCATATATCCAACTCTTACATTATTTGACCAAAGAATTTCTCCTTCATCAGGCATAAGCTTACCAGTAATTATATTCATAAACGTAGATTTTCCTTCTCCATTAGCTCCAACAAAACCTACATGCTCTCCTTTTAAAAGTCTAAAAGACACATCTTCAAAAATGGCTCTGTCACCAAAGCCATGATTCATATTTTTAACAGTAACAATACTCATATACTTCTCCCTTAATAGTTATAACTTTTAACATTCTCACATACTTCAATTTTTAAATTCTTATTATCAAGAACTTTTTTATAGGAACATAAAAATTCACCTAGCTCATTATCATTTAAATCGATAGTTTTTGTACTTTGAATACTTACATTTTCATCTTGAAGAACTATTTTTATATCATTTATTTCATTTTTTATATAATATACTGAAACATTTTTTGATGAAATCTTACCATTATACTTTTCTTGAAAACTTATTGTTCTTCTTAATTCTTCATAATCTTTACCTATCTCGCCAATATTAACTCCAGCTGCTTTTAACTGTTCATCTAAATTAGAAGGATCGAATCCATATCTCTCCATTAATTTTTTTTGAATATTAAAAAATTTATCCTGAGATATATTGTTATCATCCATATACTTATATATACTTTTTGTGAAATCAGCCATAGTTATTTTACCTTCAGCCATTTGATAATATAAAGAATACATATAGTCTTCTAGCTTATCAACATCTTTTTCTTTAGCCTTATTTTTAAGCTCATTAAAATCTATAATCCTATCGTCCATATTACCATCTCCTTTATTTTCATTATATATGAAACATGTCAAATAAACTACAATTTTATAACAACCTTTTATTATTTTTATGCTTTTACTTATATATTAGTTACAAAATTTTTTAATATATTCTTTTTGAATATGATAATAAAAAATGGGGAAAATACAAATATATTATTCTTATTAAAGGAGATTATTATGAGACTTCCAAAACATATAGGAATTATTCCAGATGGAAATAGACGTTGGGCTGTAAACAATGGATTTACTAAAGATAAAGGTTATGCTTCAGGTATTTTCCCTGGAACTCAAATTTTTGATCTTTGTGTTGAAAATAATATTGAAGAAGTAACATTCTATGGATTTACTGTTGATAATACTAAAAGACCTACTTTTCAAAAAAAAGCTTTTATTGATGCTTGTATAAAATCTGTTAACATTATTTCAAAAAAGAATTGTGAAATATTAGTTCTTGGGAATTCAGAATCGCCTTCATTCCCTAAAGAATTATTGCCTTTTACAAAAAGGAAAAAATGTGGCTATGGTGGAATTAAAATAAATTTTTTAATAAATTATGGTTGGAAATGGGATTTATACAACTTAAAATCTCATGAAGATTATCATTCAAAAGATATATCTAGAATAGATTTAATAATAAGGTGGGGTGGTCGTAGACGTCTTAGTGGATTTTTGCCTCTTCAATCAGTTTATTCTGATTTTTTCATAGTCGACGACTTATGGCCTGATTTTACTTCTTCTCAATTTATGGATGCATTAAAATGGTATTCTCTTCAAGATGTTACCCTTGGTGGATAAAAAGCTATCCCTATTTCTAGGCATAGCTTTTAAAACATATATTTTTACTTAATTGACTATTTCATTAATTTTATATAAAAAATAGTTTTCTCTTTTTCATTACTGTTTATTAATGATATTGTTCCCCCATGACTTTCTACAATCTTTTGTGCTATAGAAAGACCAAGCCCAGAACCTCCATCACTTTTTCTACTTTTATCCCCTCTTATAAAAGGGTCAAAAATTTTATCAGCAATTTCATTTGGTATTCCAATTCCATTATCAGCAATTTCTATTACAATATAACTACCTACATCTCTTACTTCAACCCTTAACTTAGTTCCTGGTTTATTATATTTAATTGCATTATCAATTAGATTATTAATAACTCGTTTAAATGATTTAGAATCAATAAAACAATAGATTTCTTCTTCTGGAATATTAACTTCTACTTCAAAACCTTTAGCCTCTAATTCTTCCATGTATCCTACTACAATTTGCCTTAAGAACTCTGACAAATCTGTTTTTTCACAATTTACCACATAATTCTTTTCTTGAAGTTTTACAAACTCAAATAATTCATCCACCAGTTCTGATACTCTTTCAGATTTATTATAAATAGTTTTATAATACTGTTCTTTTTTTTCATCAGTTTCTACCATTCCACCTGCTAAAGCTGCTGAAAATCCTTGTATTGTAGTAATTGGAGTTTTAATGTCATGAGATAAATCCATTAACATTCTATTTTTACTTTCTGCAAGTTTTTTATTTTCTTCTTCACTAGATTTTAATTTACCTATCAAAAAATTAATTGTATCCCTAACTATTTCAAATTCCATTTCTCCATTTAATTCAAGCTTATTGTTATAATTTCCATTAATAATTGCAATTAGAGATTTATCTATTTTCTCTAAAGGTCTTTTAAATTTTCTAGTGGTCCATATACTGTAAAAACTAATACTTATAATTGATACAATTATAGCCCCTCCGATTACTTTAATATATGAATGATAATATTGTTTACCTAAACTATAAGGTACTTTTAGCATATTTAATTCAAAAGATAACTTTCTTTTAGGTATTCTTGTTAATATTTTATAT
>JAAYPK010000079.1 GCA_012519845.1 Clostridiales bacterium | reverse complement strand
AATCATTGGACTCCTTGGGATAAGGACAAAAAAAATATATGGATACGAAAAATGCCACAGAATGAATTTGTTATCAATGAAGACAATGTTCCTTTCGAATTTGTTAAAGATACGTTAGATTATGATTTGCAAGATAAATTTGCAAAATGGTTTTCTAGTACTTATGGAAAAACTGCTGTTGTTATAGGAATAAGAAGTCAAGAAAGTTTAAATAGATATAGAGCTGTAAATAAAAATAATGCAGCAAAAAAATATAAAAATATAAATTGGATTAATAGTTATAAAGACAATAAAACATATAAGGCTTACCCTATATACGATTGGCAAACATCAGATGTTTGGGTAGCAAATGCTAAATTTGGATTTAAATATAATAAAATTTATGATTTATATTATAAAGCTGGATTAAGCATAGAGCAAATGAGGGTTGCAAGTCCTTTTAATGATTGTGCTATAAACTCTTTAAAGTTGTACAGAGCTATAGAACCCAATACTTGGGGAAAACTTATAGGGCGAGTAAATGGAGCTAATTTCGCTTCTATATATGGCGGAACTTCGGCTATGGCCTGGAAAAATATAAAGCTTCCTAAAGGGCATACTTGGAAGAGTTATATGGAATTTTTATTATCAACTTTACCAGAAGAAATAAGAAACAGCTATTTAAAGAAATTAGAAACATCAAAAAAATTTTGGAGTGAAAAAGGAGGAGTGCTAGATGACGAAACAATAATGGAAATATCCAAAACTGATTTGAAATATAAAGTAAAAGGCAAGATAAGCAATTATTCATCTAAAAATGTAGTTGCCTTTGATGAATACCCTGATGATGCTGATGTAACTAATTTTAAATCTGTACCTTCATATAAAAGAATGTGTATTTGTATATTAAAAAACGACCACTTATGCAAATATATGGGATTTGCTCCTACAAAAGAAGAGGCTAAAAAAAGAAAATTAGCTATGGAAAAATATAAAGACATAATAAGGGGGAAATAGAATGAGTAAATTTACAAGTCCTGTTTATAACGTAAAAAAAATACCAATAGAAAAAATACATGCAAATAGATATAATCCTAATAGTGTAGCTAAACCAGAAATGGATTTATTATATCAATCGATAAAAATTGACGGATATACAATGCCTATTGTTTGTGATTATGATTCAGAAACTGATAGTTATGAAATAGTTGATGGTTTTCATAGATATATGACTATGAAAAATCACAAAGATATATTTGAGCGTGAGGGTGGATGTTTACCTGTTGTGGTAACATATAACACAGATATTCACGATAAGATGGCTAGTACAATAAGGCATAACAGAGCACGCGGCACTCATAATATAGAATTAATGTCAAAAATAGTTGCTGAATTAACAGAAAGTGGAATGAGCGATTTATGGATTTCTAAGAATATTGGTATGGATTTAGATGAAATATTAAGATTAAAACAAATAACTGGGTTAGCAGCATTATTTAAAAATGAAGATTTCAGTAAATCTTGGGAATAGGAGAAGTATGAAAACAAAAAATATATCATTTGAGCCTAGAGAAATTAATGTTAGTTACTCAAAATCAGGCAGTGGAAGTATTACAACAAGAATAAATATTCCAATAACTTGGTTGAGAAAATTAGGGGTAGATGAAGAAAGTAGAGAAGTTATTTTAGAATTTGATGAAGACAGAATTATAATAAGAAAAAAATAATGAAAATCTGTTGTAGAACATAACTATAGAATGTTAGTTAAGTGTTATAATTTAACAGAAGATTGTATAAAAAATAAGAAAAACGCACTAAAAGTGTAAAAAAAGTATTGACAACACGAAAAGTGTAGTATATATTATAAATATAATCACACATTTGGTGTAGGAAGGAGGAAATATGAATCTAGTTGAATTT
>JAAYPK010000078.1 GCA_012519845.1 Clostridiales bacterium | reverse complement strand
TAGCTCTAAGAAAAAATTAATATGGCTCCTTGGTCAAGCGGTTAAGACACCACCCTTTCACGGTGGTAACAGGGGTTCGATTCCCCTAGGAGTCACCATTTACTTTGGGCGCATAGCTCAGCTGGGAGAGCATCTGCCTTACAAGCAGAGGGTCACAGGTTCGAGCCCTGTTGTGCCCACCACAAAGTTTTATGGCTCAGTAGCTCAGTTGGTTAGAGTGCCAGCCTGTCACGCTGGAAGTCGAGGGTTCGAGCCCCTTCTGAGTCGCCAAAAAAAACACCGTATAAACGGTGTTTTTATTTTTTTAGATTTAATGTTATTCTTATATCATCTGAATAGAATTTACACAATTTAAATTCACCTATTAGCCTTGAATAAATTCTTTCACTATAAATTTGAGTAATAGCAGGTAATAATAAATTAGTTGAAATAAGCATTTTTTTATTTTTAAGTAATTTTTTATTAAGTAGATTAAATAGTTCAGTAATAGAGAAATCACTTTTTTGCTCTGCACCTAAATCATCAATTATTAATAAATCACAATCTATAAGTAATTCTTCTAACTTTTCATTATTGTTAAATCTAATATCTTTTAAATTATTAATCAATTCATCAGAGGTTTTATAAATCACAAGATTTCCCTTATCTAATAGTTCTTTTGCTATACAATAAGATAAAAATGATTTTCCACTTCCGGGATTACCATAAAAAAGAATATTAGTGTTAGTTGAATTAAAATTAGGAATATAATCATGTAGTATATATTCTAATATATTCTCCATATTCTTTCTAGGAGAGTATTTTTCATCTCCAATTTTATGGGATGAAAATAAGCTAATATTAAAGTTATTAAAGTTTTTTGTTTTTAATATATCTTCTAGAAGAGAATTTTTATAGTATAATTTTGTTAAGTGTTCCTTATAACAAGAACATTTTCTGGCACCAATAAATCCTGTATCTTTACATTTTTCACATTGATAGTGTAAGGATAGATAATCTGGTGAATAACCTTTAGAAATAAGCATTTCATATTTTTGTGCTCTTAATTCTGTTATTTTATTTTTGTATTCTTTTAAAGTATTTTCTCCATCCTTTGATTGCAAAATAGATAATGATAAATTTAATGATAATTTTTGAATTTCTTTATCTATGTTTATTATTTCAGGGTATTTTGTTTTTATTTCTTTTATTCTTTTGTTAAGTTCTTTTTGTTCGTTATCTCTAATATTAGAGTATTTATCTAATATTAGAGATTGATAACCTTTAATCATCTTTATCCCATCCTAACAATTTTTTTTCTAAGGAATCATAATCATAGGATCTAGCCTCAAAATTATTAAAGCCATTAGAATTATTATTTGATTTATAATTTGAATTTTTGGAATAAGCCTTCTT
Organism: Clostridiales bacterium; assembly: GCA_012519845.1. GTDB lineage: Bacteria > Bacillota > Clostridia > Clostridiales > Clostridiaceae > Clostridium. Next base: position 39,316 of record JAAYPK010000078.1, on the reverse strand, counting down.
ATGTTGCCTATCCTTTATAGCTACGTCTTCAAGAGTTTTAATGTTATCCTTAAACCATTTTGATAAAATTCCATCTATATACTTAAAATCGGCTCTGTTTAAACGTTCGAAGCATATATCGCAGGCTTTTTCGATTAATTGTATACTAAACTTATAAGTGTATAACCATTTATTTAGTAAATCTTCTTGAGGTTTCATAATATCAGTATTTTTAATTCCAAGATAATTTAAAATTCTCTTATAATTAATCCACTTATCTTCTGTTTGTTTGATATAATTTTGAGCTTTTTCTACTGAAGTAATGTTCATATCATACCAAGAAATAGCAACTTTTTCTATATATCTATAATCAGATTTTTCTTTTGATACACAGTATTCAATTAGAAGAAGGATTAAATCTGAAGTAAAATTAAAGTCTTTTTGCCAGCTTAAATACATCTCCATTTCTTTAGTAGATAAAGGTCTCATAAGTATTTTTTCTATGTCTTTTAGCATTTCTGTAGTTTTAGTATTGTTAAGAAGAGTGTCTAAAAGATTTACATTGTTAGTAGGTGTGCTAGAATCATCTAAATCAATAAATTCTATAGAGAAATTGTTCATTTTATCTATTGATTTAAGTTTAATTACTCCTTGATCATTCCAATAATTAAGTGCATTCATAACATCAGATTCAAGAAGATTTAAAGAAGATGCTAAAATATCTCCATTAACTCCAGGTTCACCAGAAGCATTGTATTTAAGAATTAGTAAATAAACTTTTATGAATTCTCCTCTTGCTTGAGGCATATATTTTTCAATAAAAACATTACTAACAGGAGTAAAAGTTGAATTATTATTTTTAAGCATAAATGTGCTCATTAATTTCTATTCCCCTTTCATTAGGTGAATTTCACCTGTAAGCTAATTATAGCAAAGGGATTATTATATAACAACTTGATAAATTATTATTTAATTAATAACTTCCTTATATTTATTGTACCTTCTCCATGTGTGCTTTTAAGTGATTCATCCCCATCAGATGCTAGTTTTAATATTGAACATATATCACTAAAGGTGTAGTTTGGATTATTTTCATATAATAAAGCACAGACACCAGAAATAAAGGCAGCACTAATAGATGTTCCAGTGAAACTTTGGTATGAAGTTTCTAATGGTGGAGGATAAAGCTTTACTCCATTTTTTTCAGATATATATGAGGTTTCACAATTTAAGGACATTATATTTACGCAAGCAGCAGATATATTGGGCTTGTTTGATTTTCTAAAAGGACCAGATGAAGAATATTTATAAGGTATCTTTAGATTTTTAGTTTCAGAGCCAGCAACAGTAATACAATTATCAAGGGTTGATAATCCCATTAATGAGCCATCTTGTGAATTCATATTGCTGCCACTTGGAACAATGGTAGTTATGTTTTTTTTCACAGCTTCCTTAAATAAAATATCAAATAAATTTAGAATAAATATGTTATGAGACAGTAATTCAAATGGAAGGCATATTATTTTAACATTATCTACGTTAATTAAGGTATCTAATGAAAATAGTATGTCAGATGCATATCCTTTTCCATGCTTGTCAAAAGCTTTATAGCAGAATAATTTTGCATTCGGAGCTATTCCCTTATATATATTATTGGAGCATTGTCCACTACCAGCAATTATTCCACTAGTGCAAGTTCCATGTCCATTATCATCGTAGGGAAAGTTATACTTATTAATTGTATCTACAAATTTTTCAATTCTATTATTGGGGTAAGATAGATCTTTATGAGGATAAACACCGCTGTCAACTATACCAACTGTAACTCCATTACCACTTAATAATTTATCAGAAGAAAAATGAAATTTGTTTGCAGAAGTTACACTTATACCACAAAGAAATAAATATTCATCAAAGCATACATACTTTACTTCTGGATATTCAATTAATTTAAAAATTGAGGTGGAATTTAATTTAGCACAAATTATATTACATGATTTAATTGAATATAGAACTTCACCTTTATATGAATTAATCTTTTTTGAAATGGTATCTATAAATTCGTTACATTTAATTAAAACCCTATATAAAGGATAACTTTTATTAATTAAATAATGCTTTAGATTTGGTTCAATAATATTTTTGTGAGAAAACATAAGACACTCCTAAAAAGTAGTTATCTATATAATATATATATATGGCAATAGATTTGTTAATTAGAGAAGAGCATTCTAAAATATAGCTATGAAAATTCTCTTGATGATTTTTAGTAAGAGCTATCACTAAAGGATTTTATACCTTAAAGCGATAGCTTCTTCTTAAAGTTTATATGAATTTCCTATGTTTAATATTTTAATTTTGCTGTCTTTAAAACTTTTAAGGGTACGTTCAGTTTCGTCAAAATCTTCTAGAGATATTTTAAAAGTTTTATAATGAACAGGAATCATTACATCACAATTCATTTTTTGAAACATATTATAACTTTCTTTAGGAGTACAATGCATATATGAAAAACGCTCTGGCATATAACATCCAACAGGCATAATTGCAGCATCACATTTTATTCCGTTAAAATCTTCCGTATAGGCAGTATCACCAGCATAGAAAATAGTTTTGTCTGAAATATTAATTAAATAGGAATTACTTTCGTTGTCTATTCCTACATAAAATCTTCTTCCATCATGATTTGCTTTTATTGCTTTTACTGTAATAGTATTATCTTTGTATGTTTGACCTTGCCTAATTAGAACAATATTCTTAAAGCCTAATAATTTCATAAGCTTTTTATAACCTTTTGGAACTATTACAGTAATATTAGGATTAAGCTTTTTAAGCTTTCTTAATGATGGAAAATGAAGATGATCCATGTGACCGTGAGATAATAGTATGTAGTCTATTTTTTGTGATGATATATCTAATGGCTTTTTCACTATTCTCTTAAAATATCCTAAAGAATTAGATAAAACAGGATCAGTTATTATAACAGTATTATTTATATTAATTAAGGTTGTAGCATGACCATACCAATAAATTGAATTAGTAGTTAAGGTATCTGTACAAGTATCTAGTCTATCCTTAAAGTATTCTATTACATTGTTATACGTAAGTTTAGATAAAAAAGTAATATTGTTTACTAGATTCATAAAATATTTTATGATAACCTTTTTCAGAAGGAAATCACATTACTCCTTTCATATTTTACTTCCACTTAAACAATATTATACCAGAAATCATTACAATTACGCCAAGAATTTGTTTAATTCCAAAAGCTATTTTTTCAGTATCAAATAATCCAAAAGCATCAATTAATGCAGCAGATAAAAGTTGAGCTACTAGTATTATAGCAATTCCACAGGTTGCGCCCATAGAACCAATGCTTTTCATTACAGTAAATATTATAATTACACCTAGTATTCCACCTAAAAGATATAGTTTATTAACATTTTTAATTTCCCTATAATCTCCCTTTCCAATGAAAAAAGAAATAATTAAGGTTAATATTAAGGCAGAGCCTTGGACTAATACGTTAGTTTCCCAAATACCAATTTTTGAAGAAAGACGAGTATTAAAAATTCCTTGTAAAGTCATTGATATACCTGAAACTATTGCAAATATTATAGATATCATTTTAATTTCACCTCTAGGTTAGTTTAACCAAAAGAGTAAATAATATAAGTAATAAAAATTATAGCTAGTAATTTTTAATAACTAGCTATAATTTTCTTAATGACATTATAAAGCAATTTTTAAATTAGAGTTAATTTTAGAAAACTTATCAAGTATTTCATCAAAAGTTAATCCTAGATTAAAGGATAAACTAAAATAATCTTCTAAAAGAGTAATATAGTGATCTCTAGATGGGGATATTATCATATCATTAATATCAATATATAAGTTTAAAAATTGATCACTTAAACAATATTCACTTGGTTCTACATTTATTTCATCTAAATCATCATATTTATTGTCTATACCTAAGACAATTATTTGTTGAAGGCAAATTATGTATTTTTCTAGAACAGAATCTTTATCAAAGTTATTTTCATTATTATCAATCCAATAAGTAGAGCATTTAGTTTCGTTTGCTAAATCGCTCATTTTAATATGTAATTGAAGATGTTTTCTTGCGAATAACTTATATTCACTAAGACTTTCATCAATAACTATATGATCGACAAGTTCTTTTTGTATAGTAAAAAATTTGCAAATTTTCATAAATCGTTTCCCCTTTTCTTAAAGGTATTTTCTTTTAAATATATATTACATAATCTTTTAAAGAATGAAAAGAGCGGAAAACGAATACAAAAAAAAAGATTTAATCGGCTACACCAATTAAATCAAAATTATACAAATTTATCTAGAAACTCCTTAAAGGAAAGGACTTTAAACAGATTTCTTTTTTATTATTTGATAGTCTCCAAACTTCTAATTTAGAAACTTTATATGTTTGATTTTGTAAAAAGGAATCATTTTCATCACAAGCTACATCGTTATCAATATTTTTATTAACATGATTTAGAGTAGCTAATGAAATAGAAATATCTTTATCTGCTGTATATTTTACATTTAAACCATTAAGTTCAAAGTTTTCTTTTAATGCGGAATATATTTTTTTAATATAACCCCTGTCTTGAATTTGTAAATTAACTGTTTTTAGAGATTCAGAGACTGAAACATTATTATTTAATTCTACTTTGAATTTTTTATAGGGTTTAATGACTTTTTCTACTACTTGTGATACTTTTTCAATGTTTGAAGTATCAATTACATTTAAAGCTATGAAAGGAATTGGAGAATGCCTATTGGCTTTAAACTTTTTTGAAAATTTTCTTTTTATTGGTGTTAGTTCATCATATGAGTCTTTATCTAATAGGGCAACAACATAATATTTCATAAATATTCCTCCTTGAAATAAGTTAGAAATACATTCAAACTTTGTTATAAATTATATCACAATATAGATTACAAAAAAATTAATAATTGAAATTTACATACAATAAAAAAAATATTTAATTAAATTATTAATATGTTATAATAAATAAAGTAGTAATTAGAATTAAGATAGGTTTATAATGTCTTAGAATGATTTTTACATTAATTAAAATGAATTTAACAAATTTAAATATATTAAATCTTTGAATAAGGGTGAATTTGATGGAAAGATTAGTTATTAACGGAGGCAAGGTTCTAAAAGGATTTGTTGATATTAATGGAGCAAAGAACGCTGCCGTTGCAATAATACCTGCAGCAGTTATGGCAACTAAAGGAAAATGTGTTATTGACAATATACCTGATATAGAGGATGTCCATTGCTTAGAAAGAATATTAAAATCTCTGGGCTGTGGTGTTAAAAAAATAGATGTAAATACTTTAGAAATAGATAGTACTAAATTAAATAGTTATGATGCATGTACAGATGATGTAAGAAGGATGAGAGCTTCATATTATTTTATTGGTGCACTTTTAGCTAGATTTAAGAAAGCAAGAGTAGAATTACCTGGTGGATGTCCAATAGGGGTAAGGCCAATAGATCAACATATTAAGGGGTTTGAAGCTTTAGGTGCAAAGGTAACAATTGAACATGGAGCAGTTAACGTTGTAGCAGATAAGTTAACAGGAGCGAATGTTTTTTTTGACGTTGTTTCTGTAGGTGCAACTATAAATGTTATGATAGCAGCAACTTTAGCAGAAGGAATGACTATACTAGAGAATGTTGCAAAAGAACCTCATGTAGTAGATGTTGCTAATTTTCTAAATACAATGGGAGCTGATATTAAAGGTGCCGGAACTGATGTAATTAGAATTAAAGGCGTGAAAGAATTAAAAGGATGCTCTTATAGTGTTATTCCAGATCAAATTGAAGCAGGAACTTTTATGATAGCAGCTGTAGCAACTGGTGGAGATGTTGTAATTAAGAATATAATACCAAAGCATTTAGAATCAATATCAGCAAAACTTTCAGAAATGGGAGCCAATATTGAAGAAGGCGATGATAGTATTAGGGTAACTGTTGGAGGAACATTAAAAGGAGTTAACATTAAAACAACACCTTATCCAGGATTTCCAACTGATATTCAGCAACCGATGGCTGCGTTACTTAGCATAGTTCCAAGTAGAAGTTTAATTGCAGAGTCTATATGGGAAAATAGACATAAGCATATTGATGAATTAAAAAAGATGGGTGCTAACATAAAAGTTGAAGGAAGAGTAGCCATTATAGATGGCGTTAAGAAACTTACTGGGGCAGTTGTAAAAGCTACAGATTTAAGAGCTGGAGCGGCTATGGTTATTGCAGGCCTTATAGCTGAAGGTACAACTGAAATAACAAGTATAGAGCATATTGATAGGGGATATCCACATATAGAAAGCAAGTTAAAAGCTTTAGGAGCTGATATTAAAAGAATATCAGTGGAAGAATAATTGGAGGATTAACAAAATGAAATTTTGTCCATTGTATAGTGGAAGTAGTGGTAACAGCATTTTTGTTTCCACAGAAAAGGCAAGAATATTAATAGATGCTGGACTTCCAGGTAAAAAAATATATGATGCACTTGAATCAATAGGAGAATCTGCAGAAAATTTAGACGGGATATTTGTAACTCATGAGCATAGTGATCATATTAAAGGTATAGGCGTAGTATCAAGAAAGTATGACATTCCTATTTATGCCAATAGCAATACTTGGTCCGCAATGGAAAATTCATTAGGCAAAATAAAAGAACATAATATTAAAATAATAGATAGAAGAAGTATAGTTAATATTGAGGATATGTCGGTAAAATCTTTTGCTATTCCTCATGATGCAGCTAGTCCTGTTGGATACACTGTTGTTAATAATGATAAAAAAGTTAGTGTTGCAACGGATTTTGGTGTATTTACAGAAGAAATTTATGTTAATATTAAGGATTCTAATATTGTGCTTTTAGAAAGCAATCATGATGTAAATATGCTTAAGTTTGGACCTTATCCATATAATCTAAAAAGAAGGATATTAAGTGAAGTTGGTCATTTATCAAATGATGATTGCGGAGAAGCTATAGTTGCATTAGCAAAATCATCAATTGGGAAAAAAATAATATTAGGACATTTAAGTAATACAAATAATAACCCTGATTTAGCCTATGCAACTGTATTAGGAGTTATTAAAGACAAAGGAATAGAAATAGGACATGATGTGTGCATTTCTATGGCAAATAGAAATATGCCAAGTGAATGCATAAGCTTATAATGTTAATATTGGTTGAAAATAACAATTCGACCTTGTATAATTTTTTTATTAAGGAAAGAAAGAGGAGAGAAGTATGAGTTTATATACAAAATGGACTGATATGGTTGTAGAATACGTTAAAACAAAGGGAGAAAAAGCATTCTGGGATGAGTATAGTAAAATAGAAACAAAAATTTATAAAGATTTACTTTCAAATCACAAGGAAGTTAAAAAGACTACTATAAAGGATTTAGCAGAAGAATATAATTCATCTGTAGAATTTATAATGGGATTTTTTGATGGAATAAATGATAGTTTAAAGAATACATATGAATTAGAAGAAATTGAAGAGGATACTGAATTAGTATTAGACATAGATTTAGAAAAATTATACTTTAACATGTTAGATGCAAAAGCAGAATATTTATATACATTATCACAATGGGAAGGAATTTTCTCAGAAGAAAAGAGAAAAGAAATTCAAAAAGAATATAAAGAATCCAAAATAGTAAGAAACGAAAATAAAGTTGGAAGAAATGATCCATGTCCTTGTGGCAGTGGTAAGAAATACAAAAAGTGTTGTGGAATGGATAAGTAAATAAAAAGTATAGAGTCGCGTTTTGCGGCTTTTTATTTTAAAGGGGGAATATAAAAATGGATAGTAATGTTAAGTGGATAAAAGAACAAAAAATAAACAGAACTATTGAAGCTTTAAAACTAAATAGAATGAATGGTTATTATGTACAAAATAAAGAGGAATTAATTAATAAGATAAAAGATTTAGTTAATGAAGGAGAAGTTGTTGCTTGTGGAGGGTCAATGACTTTATTTGAGTCTGGAGTTATGGATCATTTAAGAAGTGGAAGATATAATTTTCTAGATAGATATAAAGAAGGATTATCAAAGGAATATATTACCAAAATATACAAAGAGTCATTTAATGCTGATGCTTATTTTGTAAGCAGTAATGCAGTTACTGAAAATGGTGAATTATATAATGTTGATGGAACAGGAAATAGAGTTTCTGCAATGTTATATGGACCAGAGAAAGTTATTGTAATATGTGGTGTGAATAAGATAGTTACTGATTTAGATGAAGCTATAGAAAGAAATAGAAGAATTAGTGCACCAGCAAATGCAAAAAGATTAAGCAGGAAAACACCTTGTGAAAAAGTTGGATATTGCATGGATTGTAAAAGTGATGAAAGAATATGTAACGAGTATACTGTAATAAGAGGACAAGCAAATAAAGATAGAATTCATGTTATTTTTTTAAATGAAGAACTTGGATATTAATTCTAGGTGTCAAATAAGGAAACATTTAATACATATATAATATAGTACTTCTAATTTTAGGAGGGGGATATATGTTTGGATTGTTTCCTTTTAATAATTTAAATAGTATGAATGTTTTTAATAAAATAGATAATATGCTGGAAAACTTAATATCAAGTGACCTTGTTAATAGCATAGTTAATGATTTAGAAAACAATCAGGATTATAATATTGATTTTAAAGATTATGGAGAGTATTATTTAATTAAAGGTCATCTACCTGGACTTACAGCAAAAGATGTTAGTATAGATTTTGAAAAAAATAAGGCTATTTTAACTATAAGAAAAAGGCAAGTATATAAAAATAATAGTAATTCTGTAATGACTATTATTCAAACTGGCGGGAACATTATAAAAACTTTTTATATAGATGAAATTGATGTTACAAATCTTAGGGCATCTTTTGATAAAAGTTTGTTAGTTATTACAATACCTAAAGTGAAAAAAATACAGGAAAGCGTTGAAGGTAATGAGCCAGTGATAATAGATGTTGAAAATTATAAAGTTGAATAAAATAAATTAATCCTCCTTGTGTTATTATATTATAAGCAGGGAGGTATTTTTTATGAATATTACTATAATTGCAGTTGGAAAGATAAAAGAAAAGTATTTAAAAATGGCAATAGATGAATATGTAAAAAGACTAGGAAGGTATTGCAAAGTCGATATTATAGAGTTACCAGATGAAAAGACACCGGATAATGCATCAGAGAAGGATGAATATTTAATTAAGGAAAAGGAAGGAAAATTAATCTTATCTAAAATTAAGGATAGAGCCTATGTTATTGCTTTGGACTTAAATGGTAAGGAATTAACTTCTGAGGATTTTGCAAAATTTATAAGTATTAATGGAGTACAAGGAAATTCTAATATTGTTTTTGTAATTGGTGGAAGTTTAGGATTGAGCATTGAAGTTCTTAAAAGAGCAGATTTTAAATTAAGTTTTTCTAAAATGACTTTTCCTCATCAGCTTTTTAGGGTTATGCTTCTTGAACAGATTTATAGGAGTTTTAGAATTAATAATAATGAACCGTATCACAAGTAAATGCAATTTTTAGCCCTAACCATTGATGATATTGGGTTAAGGCTATTTTTATAGATAAAAATTCCGTATCATAAGCAAGGATGTTTTTACAAAATATGTTATAATGAATTAGGTAATATTTTTAAGAAAAAGTGAAATTAGAAGTTGTAGGGAGGGATAAAAGGGTGAAAAAAACATTTTCTGAAATAAAGTTATTTCAAGTGAAACCAGAAAAAACAGAGCAATTTGAAGTACTTGTTGACAAAATGCAGGATGAGCAAAAAAAACAAGTGGGTTGTATTGAAATCAAATATATTAAGCGTTTTTACACAATTGATGGAGTAGAACTTGGTATGCCACCTAGAGAACTTACGCGGATAGTAAAGTGTGTCAAGTATTATTCTTTTTGGGAATTTGACAGCAAAGAAAACTATGGTATTGCAACAAAGTGGTTTTTTGATAGCTATATGAAGGAGGTGCAGAAATTATTAATTGCTCCATTTGATATAAACATAGGTAACTCACTATGATTTTAATAGATTCTAATTTGTAGGCATATTAAATATTAAAAAAATTATTTATGTTTATTATTTATGAAAATTTGTTATTATATAAATAAGAAATGCAGATAATAAAAAATAGTAGCGTCCAATTGCGAGTCGGGGCTACTATTTTTTTGAGATTGTTTCTATAAGTATCACCTCCTTTCACAAGAAAGGTGAGTGATACCAGTAGCCCACATTCAATTATTAAATTGTACTTTTGGATTATTCCATAATTAACTAGAATAAATACACAAGAATAAATGGTGAAATCTGACTTAATGGCGATACGGAGAACCGTATCATAAATAAATTAGGTTTATAGCCTTAACTATTGATATAACTTGGTTAAGGCTACTTTTTATTGTAAATACCGTATTATAAGTAATATTTCAAATTATAAATTGTCTGTAAGTTTATGCAATAAATAATTTTTACAGTTATTTTTTATAGAAATCTATATTAATATATAATATAAAAAATGGAATTATATATTATAACAATAAAGATGAAATAACATCAAAATGATTATAAGGGAAGTGAGGTCTATGGATAAAACTTATAAAACAAGTGAAGTAGCTAAATTGATAGGAATACATTCAAATACTGTACGTATGTATGAGGATTTAGAATTAATATCAAAGCCTATTAGAAAAGACAATGGGTATCGTGTATTTACAGATTTACATATATATCAGCTTAAGTTAGCACGTAAGGTTTTTGAAGTTGAAGTTCTGCAAAATGGATTAAGAAAAAAGGCGATAGCTATTGTTAAAATAGTAGCTAAACAAGACTTTGATGGAGCTATTGTATTAACTAAGGAGTATATTAAAGCTATTAAAAAAGAGATTGATAATGCTAATGAGGCTGTAGATATTGCAGGTAAATTAATGGATAGATTAAATTATGAAAAAGACTTTAATTTAAAGCGCAAAGAAGTTTCAGAATTGCTTGGAATATCTATGGATACTCTTCGTAACTGGGAGATGAATGGATTGGTAAATATTAAGAGAAAGCAAAATGGATATAGGATTTACACTTATGAAGATATCCAACGCTTAAAGGTTATTCGCTCTCTCAAATGTGGTAATTACTCTCTTTCTGCTATACTTAGAATGCTTAATAAATTATCAGAGCATAATGAAGCAGATATTAATGAGGCGTTAAATTCACCTAATGAAAATGAAGATATTATTTCAGTATGTGATAAGCTTATAATTTCTTTAAATTTAGCTATCCAAAATGCTGAGGAGATATTAGAAATGTTATATGAAATGAAAAGAAAATATTCAAACCCTCCACTTTAACACCAGACTTTTGTTTGGTGTTATTATTTTTACATCAAATAAAAGGAGGATATAAAAATGGATTATGTAATTAAGGTAGAAAAACTATCAAAAAGCTATGAAAGTTGTGTAGCGGTAGATAACTTAAGCTTTGCAGTAAAAAAAGGAACTGTATTTGGGTTACTTGGAGCTAATGGAGCAGGGAAGAGTACAAGTATTGAATGTATACTTGGAACTAAAAAAATAGATAAGGGGGGAGTTTCAATACTAGGATTAAATCCAATATCTAATCGTAAAGAGTTATTTGAAAAGGTTGGGGTTCAGTTTCAAGAAGCTAATTATCAAGAAAATATACGAGTTGAAGAACTTTGTGAAGTGACAGCATCACTTTATAAAAATCCAGCTAATTATAAGGAGCTATTACAAAGGTTCGGAATTGAAGAAAAAAGTAAAACTTTAGTAAAGGAGCTGTCAGGAGGAGAAAAGCAAAGACTGTTCATTATACTTGCACTTATTCCTAATCCGGAAGTAGTATTTTTAGATGAGCTTACAACTGGACTTGATGCAAGAGCAAGAAGAGATGTATGGCAAATATTAAAAGACCTAAAGGAAAAAGGTTTAACAATTATGTTAACTTCACATTTCATGGATGAGGTAGAAGTATTATGTGATATTATTTGTATTCTAAAAAAAGGCAAGGTAGTATTTCAGGGAACAGTTAAAGAGGCTATTAAAGCAAGTCCTTATGAAAAATTAGAAGATGCATATCTTTGGTACACTGATAAGGAGGTAATGTAATATGAAGTCGTTTATTACAATGTTAAAAACAGAGTTGAAGTTATCATTAAGAGGAATGGACATGTTCATATTTGCTATATGTATGCCTATAGTTGTACTTGTAGCAATAGGAGTTATTTATGGAAGTAAGGCTGCTTTCGAAGGTGCAAATTACACATTTTTAGAGCAATCATTTGGAGCAATAACATCTATTGCAATTTGTGCTGGAGGAGTTATGGGTTTACCTTTAGTAGTTTCAGATTATAGAAGTAAGCATATTTTAAAGCGATTTAAAGTAACACCTGTTGATTCAATAGTTATATTACTAGTACAAGTTACTATTTATGCTTTATACTCTTTAGTATCTATGATTTCATTATTTCTAGTAGCTAAACTTTTCTTTAAATTTAATATTCAAGGAAGTATTTTAAACTTTATTTTAGGATGGCTACTTGTAATGATTTCAATGTTTAGTATTGGAATTATGGTTGGTGGTATATCAAAGGATTCAAAAACTGCAGGAGTTATAGCAAGTGCGCTATATTTTCCTATGCTTATTTTTTCAGGGGCAACAATACCATATGAGGTTATGCCAAATATAATGAAAAACATAGTAGATGTATTGCCACTTACACAAGGAATAAAAATACTAAAATCAGCAATTTTAGGACAATCTGTTGAGAATATAATAATACCAATAGTTATTATGTTAATAATAACTGCTATTTGTTCAATAGTTGCAATTAAGTGTTTTAAATGGGAATAAAAATGATGCATTTGTAGCTGATATTAGAAGAGTGAGTATAAAACATATTACTGAAAGCTAGATTTATAGAAGGAAGGCTTAAAAATATCAGAATGGAGATTTTCATATAGTTAACATTGCAATTACCCCTCATAAATAGTTAGAGGTAACGGAGATACTATTGAGGAATTTTATAAAATGAGCAAAATAATTTAAAGGATTTTTACATATAGAAGGAGCTTATAATTTTTGTTCATATTATATTGTGTTATATTAATTATAAAGGTTAGATTTTTGGGAGGGGTAAAATGAGAATTGGGTTAGTACGACATTTTAAAGTTGATTATAAGGCTAAGAGAATGATGAGTTCTAGTGATTTTGAGGAGTATGTTACTAATTATGATAATTCCTCAGTTATAGAAAATAAAATTGATTTAGAGTATAGCATATGGGATAAATGTTATTGTAGTGATTTAAAGAGAGCTGTAATAACAGCAAAGAGTATTTATGATAAAGAGTCAGAAATTACGGATTTATTAAGAGAAGTGAAAATGTATCCAGTTAAAAAATCACAGTTAAAGATACCTAGTTTTTTATGGAGCATTTCCTAAAGAATTGCATGGAAGTTAAACCATGTTTCACAATTAGAAACAGCAACATATACGAGAAAAAGAGCAAAGGAATTTTTAAGTAAGCTTGACTTAAATAGTGATGAAAATATATTAATAGTATCTCATGGATTTTTCTTAATAACATTAATTAATGAATTGAGATCATTAGGTTTTAAAGGGAACATACCTAGGAAAATGAAAAATGGGTATTTGTATGTACTTCAAAAATAATAGTAGAAAGTTAATTGGAAAATAAAATATATGAGTAGAATACAAATTTACTTCCTAAGAATGATGGTATATATTTATTTGGTATTGTTACATCAGGATATATGGCACAAGTTAATGATAATTTGGCGCGCAATGATGTTCATATTAAAATGCTATTTGGGTATATTATTACTATAAGTTAATTGGAAAGTATAAATGGGGTATGTAATTATGAAAAATAAAGTAGCATTAATTACAGGATCTTACGGAGGTCTTGGAACTTGTCTTGCTAATATTCATGCATCTAAGGGTGGAGAATTAATTCTGGTAGGAAGAAATCAATCAAAACTAGATGAGCAAAAGAAAGAAATTGAAAAGAACTATCAAGTGATAGTTCATACAATAGCAGTGGATTTAGCTAAGTTAGGTGCTGCAGAAAAAATATATGACACATGTAGAGAAAATGGATGGACAGTTGATTATTTAATAAATAATGCTGGTTTTGGTGGACAAGGTGATTTTACAAGGGATAGAGATATGTTACAGGATATGTCTATGATAGCAGTTAATATTGAAGCACCAACAAGACTTTGTAAGTTGTTTCTTCCTGAATTTGTTAAGCGTGGTAGTGGTAAAGTATTAAATGTATCTTCTACAGCAGCAATAATGCCAGGACCACTACAAGCAGTTTATTATGCAACAAAGGCATATGTTACAAGTTGGTCTAATTCACTTTGGAGAGAATTAAAAGGAACTGGAGTTACTGTTACAGCATTAATGCCAGGAGCAATGGAAACAGGATTTGCTAAAACAGGAGGATTACAAGATACAAAATTATTTTCTAATGCTGTTTCGCCTGATGCTGTTGCGAGAGATGGTTATAATGGAATGTTATCTGGTAAATTAAATGTAATATCAGGATTACCAGGATGGCAAAAAATATTTATGTCTCTTGCACCAATAATGCCTAAAAAAGCAATGTTGGATTTTGTATATAGTCAACAGCTTTCAGGAAGTGCAAAAAAATAATATTGGATGTGATATTTTGAGAAGGTTTATACTGGAAGGAAAATATGTTTATTTATTTAAACATTACGGAATTAACATGGAAGAAGTATTAAGAAAAGCAGAGTTACCAGAAGATTTATTTTGTAGAAAGTCCCTTACTATGTCACAGAAAGAGTATTTTAAGTTTATGGAGGTAGTGGGTGGTTTTATTGAAAATTCAGAGGTGCCAGTTAAGATGGCAAGTATGGATAATATTGAATGTTTTTCACCACCTATCTTTGCAGCTTATTGTAGTAAGAATGGAGTTAGATGTTTAGAAAGACTTTTAAAGTATAAGAAACTAATTGGTCCAATGGTAATGCTTTTAGTAGAAAAGGATGGTATTATGTCTGTTGAATATACAACAGAGGATGGAAATTATGAATTACCACAGTTCCTTTTGGAAACAGAGTTTGTTTTCTTGACTGAAATTATTAGAAGAGCTACAAAAGAAGTAATAATACCAGCAAAGGTAGAAATGAGAACACCAGTTAAAACAAAAGCTTTTGAATCATTTTTAGGTATAAGTGTAGAAAAAGGAGAAAGAAACATAATATCATACCATATGGAGGACCTTCAAAAACCTTTCATTAGTTATGATGAATCTATGTGGAATTATTTTAAACCGGAGCTAGCAAAAAGATTATCAGAGCTTGATGTGGATACTTCTATGGGAGCACGTGTAAGGACTGCATTGACAGAGCTTCTACCTGGAGGAATGTTTGGAATAGATGATGTAGCTTTAAAACTTGGAGTTTCAAAGCGGACATTACAACGTAAACTTTCAGATGAGGGTACAACTTTTCAAAAACAGTTAAATAATACACGTGAAATGTTAGCTATTAATTATATAAATAACACTGATATGTCAACAATTGATATAGCATATTTACTTGGATATCAGGAGCTAAATTCTTTTCTTAGGGCATTTACAGTATGGACAGGGAAAAGTATAAGTGAATACAAAAAATTGTTATAAATATAATTATATAGAATATATACATAAGATAAAATGTTAAAACCTCACTTAATAACGATACTAAGAAAGGTATCAGAAATAAGTGAGGTTTTTCCAAATTTATTGCTATTTTTAGTGAATAGAATGTTTCGGGCATTTATATATACATTGTTTACAGAAAATACAGTCTGAATCTGTAACTTGTGTATTTTTGTAATCTTTTGGGGAAATGCCCATAGGACATGTCTTTGCACATAAGTTACAGCTTACACAAGAACTTTTTACATTAAGATGTATTTTACGTCCTTTGTATTTAGCAACTAGATAAGAGAGTGTACCCATAGGACAAAAGTTACACCAGGAACGTTGATGATATAAGAGTCCAAGCACAATTCCAATAATGGTTGTAATTACTATGATACGATAGAATACCATACCCATACCAGCAAGATTTCCCCAGTTTTTATAGATACCAATAATGAAGTTAAACATGATAAATGAAACCATGAAGAGGCGTAACCACATGCTTTTTAAGAAGTTAGGAATTTTCTTTTTGGGGGAAAATTTTGATACTACATGATCATAGAAATTTCCTCTTGGACAATAATTACCACACCAGTAGCGACCTTTTCCAATAAAAGCGAATGCAATTGGAGCAATCATACATATCACTGCAACGATTCCAAGTCTCCTATCGAATAGAGATGCTACTAGAAAAAATAAAAGAATAGAATATCCATATTTTTTATAAAACTTTGAAAACATAGAGTCCCTCCAGCTTTTCTTATTTGTATTTTAAATTCCAATACTTACTAAGTATATATCTTGGTGGAAATATTTTCTGTAATTATGTCACAAACATATATAAAGAATTAAATTATGAAAAGCAACTTAATGTTTTTTTATATCTAAAATGAAAATAATTTGCTTCTTTTTGTTACAGGAATCAATTTTTTGAAAATTATATTTCAAGCCATATTCAATTGAACTATTTAGAGATAATATATTAAAAAGGTATTGCTTGTGCTATAATTATTGGTAATTATTTTAAAATATAAAGGTTATTCACATAATAGGAAGGAGAAGAAAAGTGGAAGATACGAAGAATAAAAAGTCAGTGGTTGTATTTTTAATAATTACACTAGTACTAAGCAGTGTATGCTATTACATAAGAATAAGTGGTGGTGATGCTGCAGCTGGAATGACATCTATACTGATGTGGTGTCCAGCAGTAGCAGCATTAATAGTTAAAGTTAAGTTTTATCCAAAAGAAAAGTTATTCGGATGGAGTGGTTGTTCAATAAAATATATTTTAGCAGGTGTATTTATTCCAATTATTTATTTGGGATTTTCATATGGACTTTATTGGATTATAAATCAAACAGCATTTACTGGGGAAATCTATACAAACTCCATTGGATTATTACTGTTACTAATTCCTTCTTCTTTATTGACTGCAGCTGGTGAAGAAATTGGATGGAGAGGATTTTTGTTACCTAAAATGACTGAAATATGGAATGTAAAGATTTCTATTTTGGTAAGTGGGTTAATATGGGCTGTATGGCATTTCCCTCTTATGATAGCAGGTTTGTATCAAACAGGGACAAGTATTTGGTATCAGCTTCCCATGTTTACCATTGAAGTTGTTGCAATGACAGCCATAATGGCTTATTTACGTTTGAAATCAAAAAGTATATGGCCTGCTATTATACTCCATGCAAGCCATAATTATATTGATCAAGTGATATGTGGACCATTAACCAGTGCTAATAAACAAGCATATTTTGTAGGAGAAACAGGTTTGATAACTGCATTTATGCTTATTATAGTAGCAATAATTGCAATCAGGAAAATAATACAGGAAGGAATATAAGTGTATGTTTTAATGACAATGAAGATAGGAATTTTATGTGCAGGTGATAGTGAAGTAGCTCCTTTTATACCTATGATAGAAGAATGCATAATAACAGAAAAAGCAATGTTGAGGTTTTATGAGGGAAAAATTGAAGGAAGAGATGTTGTTACCTTGTTTACAGGTGTATGTAAAGTTAATGCAGCCATTGCAACACAAATTTTGATAGATACTTATGGGTGTAATATAATAATTAACTCTGGAACAGCTGGTGGTATGGATGATAGCCTTAATATTTTTGATACAGTAATTTCTAATGAAGTTGCTTATTATGATGTTGATGAGGAAATTTTAACTGAATTCCATCCATGGCTTGATTCTATTTATTTTAAGGCAGATGAAAGTCTTTTATTTTTGGCAAAAAAGAGTATTAGCAATATAAATAGTAAGTATAATATTGTATTTGGAAGAATGATAACTGGGGAAACATTTATAGAAGATGAAAGACGAGAATTAATTAATTCTAAGTATGCACCTTTAAGTGTAGATATGGAGACTGCAAGTGTTGCCCATGTTTGCTATGTTAATAAGATTCCCTTTATTGCAGTAAGAACAATTACTGATACTTCAAGTCATAGTGGCATAGAAGAATTTGAGAAAAATTGTGATAAAGCATCACAAATATCAGCTAATTTAGTTAAGTGTATATTAAGAGAATTATATGCAGAAGAAAAAGGGCACGGCAAATTTTAAGTAAGCTTGATTTATCTTAATAGTATCTCATGGATATTAGTATATACTTGAAAAAAATAAAAAGTTATTGGGAGAAAAAAGATATATGAGTAGGATACAAATCTACTATTTTAGTGGAACGGGAAACACTAAGTTCATAGTAAATAAAGTTGCTAAAAAGTTAAGTATATTAGGAAATGAAGTTAACATAAATAGTTGTGAAGAAAATAAAGAGATTAATGATGATTATGATGTACTTGGAATTGTTATATCAGCATATATTGCTGGAGATGTTTTAGCATTTGAAGGGAAAAAGCACAACCATTCTTTCGCGAATGGAGTGCTTTTTATTTTAAATATATACAGAAAAAGAAAAATATGTTAGCATATATGTATAAATAAACAAAAAATATATTTTTTGTAAAATGGAGTTGAATGTATGAAAAATAAAGTAATAAAACTTATCTCCTTAGTAATGATGTTAATAGTTACATCATCTGTATTTGGTTGTACAGATAAAAATGATAATAAAGTTACAGAAACAAGATATTCAGAAGAAGAAATGCAGATGCCAGATTTTAACAATGTATACGATTTAAAATATATTAATGATCAAATCAACCTTCTTGGTAGTGATTCAAATAATACCTTAGTAAAATGTCATAACTTTGATAAGGATACATGGAAGAATGAAACTATAAATATTCATTATAATGGGAAAATATCCGATGATGATTCCTCACTTCAAGCTCTAATGAATGATAAATCAATAGAAAAATATTCTCCTATTGATGGAACATTATCAGATGAAGGAAATATAGCTTACATCGATTATGAAAAAGACCAGGAAAAAGATAAAGAAATTAAGGATTATAATATTAATATTTATACTTTGGATCGTAAAACAATACCTATTGATATTAGTAGAGAGGTTTTAGATAGCCTTAGTGATATTACCTATTTAAATAGTAAAGATCTGTTTGCTATTTCTCAGAAAAAAATATATCAATACAATGGGGAAACTGGCAAATTAAAATTTCAATATAATTTTGATAAGGGAGATATAATTAGCCAATGCTATATAGACAATAATTTATATGTTGTAACATCCGGATTAGTTGAAAAATATGATATTACTACTGGGAAAAAGGTGGGAGACATAGATTCTCTTAAAGAGTATATTGATTCAAATACTAAGATATTTAAAGGTATTGGCACAAATATGCTAATTAGAAATTCAAAAGGATTATTTAATTTTAGAACTAATGATGAAAAAATGGAAAAAATACTAGATGGAAGCTCTACATCAATAGGGGATAGTAGTTTAGATGTGGAGAAGGTAATTGAGTATAGTAGTTCCAATACAAGTTCAAAATATGAATTTCTAGTTTTATATAGGGATCGAAATAACAATAAATACAGTCTATGTAAATATACTTATTCTGAGAAGTTATCAAATAAAGAGCTTACTGAAGTTAAAGTATATTCCTTATATGAAAATGCAAATATAAATCAAATAGCAAGACGATATCAAAAAAATAATGAAGATATAAAAATTAATTATGAATTTGGTATAGGTTTCTATGGAGGAATAACGGAAGATGATGCATTAAAAAAGCTTAATACTGAGATAATGGCAGGAAAGGGACCTGATATATTATTTTTGGATGGGATGTCTTATGATTATTATGAAAACAAGGGAATTTTAGAAAACTTAGATGATGTAGTAGATGAAAATAAAGATAATTTATTTTCCAGTATTACAAATAGTTTCTATAAAGGTAATAAAATATATATGATTCCTTTGCATATAAGGCTTCCAATGATTATGGGTAAAGACACTGTAGTAAAAGATGCAGAAGATTTAGAAACTTTATCAAATAGTATAGAGAGCAATTTAAAAGATCAGGATGTAGACATTATAAAAATATATAATCCAGAAGATATTATAAATTTAATGTATTTTTCATCTTCAAGTGATTTTATAGATGGAAAGAAGTTGAATCAAGATAGTATAAAAAGTTTTCTAGAAAGTGCTAAGAAAATTTACGATGTATCAAAAGATAAAATTAATAAAAATGAGTACAAGCTATATAATGAGTCAAGTAGCCAATATAAAGAGCAATATGGAGATAATTATGGATTTTCAAGAAATTATTTCTTGATTAAGCCGTTAGCACCAAATGATCTTATAAAAAAGAATACTACAAATCTAGAGCTTGGATATATAAATTCTTTAGTAGATGTATCAAAGATATTAGGTACAGTAAATAATAGAGATGATATATCCTATAAGTATTTTTCAGGAAATGGACAAAAATTGTTTTTACCTTTAGATATTGTTTCTGTAAATTCAAAAAGTAAAAATAAGAAGCTGGCAAAGGAAATAGTTTCTGATATGTTAAAGGAAGAATACTTCAGTTCAGATACACAAGCAACATTTAGTATTAATAAAAAAGTATTAGATAATATTTTTGTAGCAAATAAGGATAATACGGAGCTTGGAGGTTTTGGAGTAGGAGATGAAGAGGGAGAAGTAGAAATCCAAATAAAGTGGCTAGACCAGGAAAATTATAATTATATATTAGATACCATAAATAGTTTGGAAAAGAGTGTAGATACAAAGACTATAGTATTAGATTCAATTATAGATTATGGAGAAAAATATATTTTGGGAGAGATTTCTATTAATGATGCATTAAATAAAATATCTAAAGATATAGAGATAAAACTGGAGGAATAAAATGATTAATGGAATAAATATTAATAAGAAAGCAAACAGAAATTACAATAAAAAAGGATTAATCTTTATTTTACCAAGTTTACTGGGTTTGTTTATTTTTATATTTATTCCATTTTCAGATGTGGTTATTAGGTCTTTTCAGGATGAAATAACTAGGGAATTTATAGGTATTGGTAATTATAAAGATATATTTACCAATAATGCCTATAAATTAGCTTTATTAAATACAGTGAAATTTACTGTTATTTGCATACCTTTATTATTATTAATTTCATTAACTATAGCAGTCTTGCTAAATAGATTTGTAAATATTAAAGTCTCCCATTATATTAAGACAAGCTTTCTTCTTACATATGTTATTCCAACTGCTTCAGTAGTACTAATTTGGAAATTATTTTTTCATGAAAAAGGATTAATTAATGCTATATTTTTTAAATTGGGGTTTGAAGGAATAGATTGGATGAACACAAAATATGCGTTCTGGGTTCTTGTAGGCAGTTATTTATGGAAAAATATTGGTTATAGTATTATCTTGTGGTTAACTGGAATAAATGCCATAAATAAAGAAATGATAGAAGGGGCTATGGTGGATGGAGCAGGAGAATGGAAGATATTCACAAAGATAATGTTACCTAATTTAAAAACATCATTTTATATTATTACTGTTATATCTATAATAAATTCTTTTAAGGTATTCAGAGAAGCTTATCTTGTTGGTGGTAATTATCCGGATGAGAGTATGTACATGTTACAGCATTTATTTAATAACTGGTTTGTTGATTTGTCCTTTGGGAAAATTGCTGCGGCTTCAGTTATTGTAGCTATTTTTATAGCATTGTTAATTGTTGTACTTCAAAAACAATGGAAATCTGAATATTAGGTAGGTGAATAAAATGAAAAAGAAAATAATTACTATAGGACTTTTAGTTTTAGGATTAATATTCTGCATGCCCATGATTTTTCTTGTTTCATCTTCACTAATGGGTAAATCAGAATTATTAGAGAGTTTATCGGCAATATTATCTAATTCAGATGAATATGTTAAGTTAATATTTATGCCTAAGTATCCAACATTTCGTTCCTATGTGAAATTATTATTTGATTCTCCTGAGTTTTTCGTAACATATTGGAATTCTATAAAAATTGTTGTTTTTGTACTTTTAGGTCAGTTAATTGTTGGAGTTCCTGCAGCTTGGGGATTTGCAAAATATAATTTTAGATTTAAAAAATTTCTTTTTACATTATATATAGTTGTTATGCTTATGCCTTTTCAGGTTACTATGCTATCAAGCTATTTGTTACTTGATAAAATGAATCTAATAAATACACATTTAAGTATAATACTACCAGGTATTTTTTCTACATTTTCAATATTTATATTGTATAGATCCTTTAGGGTAATACCAAATGAAATTATTGAGGCTGCTAGGGTGGATGGATCAGGAGACTTTAACATATTCATAAAGATTGGATTACCTCTTGGTAAAAATGGTATTATATCAGCTATGCTATTACAGTTTTTTGAATATTGGAATTTAATGGAACAGCCCTTAACTTATCTTTCAGATAAAGGATTATGGCCATTATCACTTTATCTTCCAAATATAAGTTTAAGTTATGCAGACATTAGTTTTGTGGCATCTGCAATAGTATTGGCAACATCTATATTTATATTTCTTGCAGGTGAAAAATATTTGGAAGAAGGTATTTCTACATTAGCAGAAAAGGAATGATTTTATGAAAATAAGTGATATATTAAATTTTCAATTTAAAAAACAAAAGAGAATTGAGAGTAAATACATAAAGATATTAGTGTATTTTTTAATTACTATGTTTTTACTGACATTTATATCTAGATTGTCTAAATCTCTTACTGTACCAATAGTACAAACTGCAAAGTTAGAAGCTGCGGAGATAAAGAATGTTGTTTCAATTACTGGAATATTAGAGGGAAATGAAAATACGGCTGTAAACAGTATAGAAGGATGTAAAGTTAATGATATTTATGTATCGGTTGGAAGTAAAGTTAATGCAGGTGATATATTATATCAAATGAATTTAGATAATGTAAAAGAAAAGGCATCAGAGATTCAGAAGCAGATTGATGGAAAGAATAAGGCTTTAGAAAGGGCTTATGAAGATTTTAATCATGCAAAAAAATCAGAAGATCAAAAAATTAGTGATGCAAGAAATGCTATGATTAAGGCAGAAGGAACATTAGAGTATGAAACGTTTAAGAGTGCTTATGAAGAACTACTTAATAATAAGGATTACAATATTATTTCATATAAAAGAGTTATAGAGGATCTTCAAAATGATAGTTCATTACAAAATTTAAATAATACTATAAGTAATTATAATAAAATAATTGAATCTGAAGGCAATGTAACAGCACCTTGTAGTGGAGTTGTTTCAGATATACTTATTTCAAAAGACACAATTTCTGAAGGACCTTCTGCTATGATAATTACAGATATATCAAAAGGTATTAGATTTGAAGGGAAAGTTCCTGCTTTAGATGGGGAAAAAATAAAAAATGGAATGGAGGCTAAAGCAAGTAGTGGTGATACAAAATTCACAGTAAAGTCTTGTTCATTAGATACAAAGGATAGTAACATAATGAATGTTACTGCAACAATTAAAGATGATAAAAATACAGATATAAAAATTGGGCAGAACGTAACTATTGATGTTATTTTATCTGCTGAAAAATATAATGGATGTATACCAATTGAAGGATTAAGATCTGAAAGTAAAAAGTATTTTGTACTTGTATTAAAAGAGGAAAATTCATTTCTTGGAACTATATTTAAAGCAGAAAGAGTATATGTGGAAATAATAGATAAGAATTCAAATATAGTAGCAATCAAAGATAATGTTATTAACATAGATGATGAAATTATTATAAAAAGCAATAAAAATGTGTTTAAGGATGATGAAGTAAGGAAGGATGATTAATGAAAAAGCTATTTATAAATTTAATTTTATTATTCCTTCTAATCTGCTCCTTTGGAAAAGCAATTGATAATTATGATTATTTATCTAAAACAAGTCATACAGTAAATATATATTTAAATGATTCAAAATATACCCCGGAATATTTTGAAAATATATATAATGCAGAAGATAAGGAGATATATTCATATGTACCTTGGAGACAAATAGATAAAAGACTAATATTAAGTGAAGATTTAAATAGAAATGTAGAAGCTAATATTTTTTATTTATATGGTGATTCATCATTTCTTTTAGAAGGAACCACACTTTTTAAAGATGACATTAATGGCTGCTTAATAGATGAAGATACAGCATACAAACTTTTTGGAGATATAGATGTTAAGGATAGAAAGATAACTGTAGATAATAGGGTGGTAACAGTAAGAGGCATTAATAACAAATATAAAAACACTATATTTTTACAAGATATTTCGAATAGTAAAGAGCCGATGGAAGTATTATCTTTAGAAATTCCATCTGAAGAAGGAGTTTTTAATTCAAAAGATTTTGTAAATACCTTTATTATGAAATATGGATTAGATAATTGTACTGTGGATAGTAATATATATAGTACTATTTCTGGAGCGTTTATTATGATATTTTTCTTTATTATAGTAATATACATTCTATGTTATACAATAAAGAAATTAATTAAAAATAAATGTAAACCTGTGTTAAAAGTTATTTATATGGCAGAAGGAGCAATACTAATTTTAATCACAAAAATTTTTTTTAAAATAAAATTTACAGCTTTAATAAATATTATCCCTAGTAAGTGGTCAGATTTTCAGCAATGGGGGGAAATATACAAAGAGAATATTGAAAATTTCAAATATTTTATATATGCAAAAAAATATAGTATTGATATACCTAGAATAAGTAGTACCGTTTATGTAATTATATATATTGCTTTGTCTATTATCTTATTTATTATAGGTGTAGCTATATTAAGAAAAAGTACAAAAAAAGAGTTTTTTGAGGTAAAATGAAATGTATATAGTTAATAATAGATAGTATTATAAGGGTGATTTGTAAATGACAGAATTGAAATTTTTATTAGCACAGATGGAAGATTTAGATAGTGTATTCTCTATGTTTACTGATGCCATTAAGGAAATGAATAAAAATAATATTGATCAATGGGATAATATATATCCAGATAAAAATATACTTAAAGAAGATATAAGTAAGGGAGAATTATATATTGGCTTATACCATGGTAAAATAGCATCAGCATATGTGATAAATCAAGAAAGTGATGATCAATACGCTAATGGTCATTGGAAATATCCAGAATCCACATATTATGTTATTCATAGATTATGTGTTAATCCATTATTTCAGAATAGAGGAATTGGTAAGTTAACAATGTTTCACATAGAAAATGAAATTAGGAAGAAGGGAATTGAAACAATAAGGCTTGATGCATTTACTTTAAATCCCTATGCAGTGAAATTGTATGAAAAATTAGGATATATAAAAGTAGGATTTGCTAATTGGAGAAAGGGAAAATTCTATCTTATGGAAAAGAAAGTGTTGATATAAAACAATAATGTGTTGTCATTAATGAATGTTGAAGGTTATAGTATAAACTACAACCTTTTTTTTATTATTAAATATAGTATAATACTTATTAGTATACAAATGGTTTAATACTTAATAATATAAAAATGAGTGGGGAAAGCAAACACATGACAATAGAATTGGAAAAATACTATAATAAATTTTGTGAGGATAAAAGATTAACTAGAAGACATGGACAAGTAGAATATATTACTACTATGAGGTATATCCATGAATATCTAAAAAATAAAAACAATGCTAAAATTTTAGATGTTGGGGCAGGTACAGGGAGATATTCTGTGCAACTAGCAAATGAAGGATATGATGTTACCGCTATTGAACTTGTTAAGCATAATTTAGGTGTTTTAAAGTCAAAGGGAAGCACAGTAAAAGCAATGCAGGGAAATGCATTAGATTTATCAAGATTTTCAGAAAATACTTTTGATATGACTTTAGTATTTGGACCAATGTATCATTTATATAAATTTAAGGATAAAGTAAAAGCACTAGAAGAAGCAAAAAGAGTAACAAAAGTTGGAGGTATTATCTTAGTAGCATATTGTATGAATGAATATAGTGTATTAACATATGGTTTTAAGGAAAATAATATTCGTGCATGTATTGATAATGGGAAGCTTAATGAAAATTTTCATGTTATTTCGGAACCGGAAGATTTATATGATTATGTAAGGATTGAAGATATTAATAAGATAAACGAAGAAGTAGAGCTTCAAAGGATAAAGTTAATTGCTGCAGATGGACCAGCTAATTATATGCGTCCTATTTTACATGATATGGATGAAGAAACATTTAAAATTTTTCTTGATTATCATTTCTCTACTTGTGAAAGACCTGATTTGTTAGGTGCAAGTGCTCATACTCTAGATATTTTGAGAAAAGAATAAATAATAGGACTATATCAAAACCATTCAAATTTTGATATAGTCCTATTTTTATGCAGTTATTTATTTTAAAATAAGCTTTTTCTAAAATTTAGAGGTGTTTTTCCATGTGATTTTTTAAAGCTTTTAATAAAATTTCCTGTATGATTGTAACCGAGCATTTTAGATATTTCACCAATACTTAGGTCTGTAGTAGATAATAAGTTTTCTGCCATTGCCATTCTAATAGAATTAGTATATTGGCTTATAGACATGTGATATTTAGCTGAAAATCCTGCTTTTAATTTTTGCTCGTTTAGAAATACAGTTTTACTTAAGTTTTTTATAGTAGGAGGATTGCAAGCTTCTTTTGTTAATATATCATAAGCTTTTTGTATGGAATTTATATCTGATGCTGTTAATCTAATATATCTATTTTCTCCAATCCGTATTTCACCATAATTTAATTGATTTGTAAAAGCATTATCGGATGATGAATATATTTCATTATAAAAGAGAGCAATACATTCTAAAATCTTACTTTCTAAATATAGCGGTGTTAGGCAATGTGCTTTAGCCATACTTCGAAGGCTTTGAATAATAGATACAATTTCAAGAGGGAGATAATGATAAGTATAATTGGTAATAAAATCACTAAAATAAATTGTTTTTTTAAAATTAGGTTTTATTACCTCATCAAAATATTTTTTATAAATGGTTATTTCTGCACCGTGAAAGTGTTGACCTTTTTTCCAGGTTTGTTTTCCTTTTAGTTTGTTTTCAGTAACAAAAAATGATGATGGACTAAAAGAGGTTACAGGGTTATTCTCAATATTAAATTCAGTTACACCAGCATATACAGTTCCAAAGCGCATTAATTCTTCATGATGATCAAAGAAAATCGAAAAATTTTCAGGAATAGTATAATCAGCAATTCCAAAATCATAATATCCTTTTCTACTATATTTTATAAAATATCCTATCTCAGGTTTATTTTCATTTTTATATACAGTGTATGTATCCATTAAATAAGGTTTAAAAGTTAGCTTATTTAAAACTATATTTTGAAAATCTTTTGATGTTTTAGAAATCATAAAATATCCCTCATTTTCTGCAAGCTTTAGATTATTACAAATATAGCATACTAATTACTAAATTTATAATAAAATATTAATTTAAATTTTGGAAATAATAAATTCATCATAATATATTTATTATTAAAATGGGTGATAAAATTATTAAATTAGGTGCACGCATTGAAATGAGAATGAATATCAAATACAATTAGAGCGAATAAAAGAGAAGAAAAATTTAGATATGAAATATGTATGGAGGTATGTAATGAATAAAAAAATACTAAAGACCTTAATAGCTACATGTATTACTGCTATGATGTTTATAGGTTGTGGAGTTAAGGGTGAATCAGCTGATAATAAGCAATCAGAAAAAACTGTAACAGTTACAGATGTAAGAGGAGAAGTAGAAATACCTGCAGATCCACAAAGAATAGTAGATTTAAGTGGGAATAGTGATATTTTATCAATTTTAGGATATAAAGTTATAGGAACTGCAAATAGTGATGCCTATGATTACACTAAATTCCCATCCTATTTAGAAGATACATTAAGTGGAGCAGAAATTTTAGGCTATAGCATGCAAGATACTATGGATGTAGAAGCAGTAATGAACTTAAATCCAGATTTAATAGTTATATCTACAGTTCAAGAGAAAATGTACGATCAATTAAGTGAAATTGCACCAACAGTTATGATTCAATTAGAGGCATTAAACTGGAAAGAAGATGTTAAAGCTTTTGCAAAAGTATTTAATAAAGAAGATGTAGCAAATGAATGGTTAGAAAAATATGAGACAAAAGCTAAAGAAGCTGGTGATAAGATAAAAGCAGAATATGGTGAAGAAACAACATATCTTTCATTCTTAGCAAGTGGTGGTCAATTCTTTATTTTTGATGGAGCAGGTTTTGGTAGTGTGTTATATGAAGATATGGGTCTTACAAAGCCTGAAGGAATGCCAGAACAAAGTGATATTAGCTTGCCAGTTGTTACTTATGAAGGATTAGCCTCAATTAAGTCTGATTATATATTCTTAATTTCAACTGATGAAGATTTAAAACAACTTCAAAGTAATAGCATTTGGAATAGCTTACCTGCAGTTAAAGAAGGTAATGTTGTAGTATTAGAGTCATCACCATACTTTAATCAAGGATATAGCCCAATAGGAAGACAACTATTAGTGGATGAAATAGGTGAAATGTTAAATGAAACAAAGTAAGAAGCATACAATAATATTTGTAATTTGTTGTTTATTACTTTTAGCAGTAGGACTGGTTCTAGCTATAAGGCTAGGATCTGTCCATATTACTTTTTCAGATATTTGGAATAGTATTTTTAAATATAAGGAAACAATAGAATTTATGTTAGTTAGAGATATACGTATTCCAAGAGCACTTTCTGTATTACTTACAGGTGGAATACTTGGAGTAACAGGAGCAATGATTCAAGGTGTTACGAGAAATCCAATAGCTGAGCCCTCTATATTAGGTGTTAGCCAAGGTGCCACTCTTGTAATTGCCATTTTTTATGCGGCAGGAATTACAGTAAATACTAAAAATGTAATGATAGCTTCCTTAATAGGAGCACTTATAACTGGGATTATAGTATTAGGATTTATATCTAAAAAAGCAAATAATAATTCTATTGCAAAAATACTTTTAGCAGGAACAGCTATGAGTATATTTTTTATTTCATTAACAACAGTAATTGGATTGTTATCTAACCAAGCTCAAATGATAGGATTTTGGGTATCTGGAGGATTTAGAAACGCAAGTTGGTCAGATTTTAAATTAGTATTTATTGTAGGAATTATAGGTTTAATTATAGCAATGTTATTATCACCAAAGATAAATATCTTAAATCTAGGAGATGATGTGGCTATTGGACTTGGAGAGAAACCTGAAAAGATAAGACTTATGACACTTATGGTTATGATTCCAATGTGTGCTGCAGCAGTGGCAGTAGGTAAAAATATAGCTTTTGTTGGACTTATAGTTCCTCAAATAGTTAGAAAAATATTAGGAGAAAACTACAAAATAAATATTCCTTGTTCTTTTTTGTTAGGAGGAGTTTTATTAACTTATGCTGATATTGTAGCAAGAATGATATTTAATCCTTATGAAACTCCAATTGGAATATTTACATCGTTAATTGGAATACCATTTTTCATATCTGTAGCTAGAAAGGAAAGAGGATAATGAGGAAAAATTCATTCAAAATAGTTTTATTAGTTTTATTAGCTTTATTAGTTCTTTCTTTTGTAGTTACGTTATGCTGGGGTACATATAAGGTTTCTATTGGAGAAGTAATAAATACTCTTTTGGGGAATGGTACAAAACTGCAAAATACTGCAATATTAAGTATTAGGTTGCCAAGACTTTTAGTTGGAGCTTTTGTTGGTATTGCTTTATCAACAGCTGGGGCAATACTTCAAACCATAACAAAAAATGATTTAGCAGATACAGGAATAATAGGTATAAATGCAGGGGCAGCAGTGGCTGCAGTATTATTTATTACATACCAAACTACAAATTATTACAATGAACTTGGTAAACTTTCCATTTTTGTTTTGCCATTTATGGCAATAGTGGGAGCTACACTTGCTTCAATTATTATTTATATGTTATCTAGCAGAAATGGAATAAAACCTAAAAGGCTTTTATTAATAGGGATTGGATTAAATGCAGCTCTTAATGCATTTATAACATTTTTTACTTTTAGAGGTGGTGTTGGAGACTATAATAGAGTATTAGTTTGGACATCTGGAAGCCTTTGGGGTGCAGGGTGGAGTTATGCAAAGGTTATAATTCCAATAGTAACTTTATTATTTATATTAGTTTTAATAAATCATAAAAAGTTAGATATTTTAAATCTTTCAGATGAAATTGCTATTTCCCTAGGATTAAATTTACAAAAGGAAAGAAAAAAATTTTTGAGTTTTGCAGTTTTATTAGCAGGTACAGCAACAGCTTTTGCAGGTAATATTGGTTTTTTAGGACTTATTTCTCCTCATATTGCTAAAAAGTTAGTTGGGGGATATCATAAAAACTTTGTTCTAATATCAGCAATAATAAGTGTAATAATAATACTTCTTGCAGATGCAGTTTCAAGAAATTTATTTTCTCCAATTGAAATTCCAGTTGGAATAACAGTATCAATATTTGGAGTACCATATTTTATTTATTTAATGATGAAGGAGAAATAATTATGGAAGCTATAAATATAAATAATTTATCCGTGGCATATGAAAATAATACTATAATTAAAGGAATGAATTTATCAGTGCCAAGGGGAAAGATAAGTATAATTATCGGGGCAAATGGCTGTGGTAAGTCAACATTGCTTAAAACAATAGCAAGAATTAATAAGCCTAAAGATGGTGATATTTATATAAATAATAAAAATATAAAGAAAGTAAAAGAAAAAGATATAGCTAAAGAAGTTGCATTCCTTCCTCAAGGACCAGTTTGCCCGGAAGGGCTTACAGTAAGAGAACTTGTGGCTTTTGGAAGATTTCCTTATCAAAAAATTATAGGTGGACTTAATAGTCATGATAAAGAGGTTATTGAATGGGCAATTAAAGAAACTGGTCTTAGTGAATTTGCAGATAGAGAAGTTGAAAATTTATCTGGTGGGCAAAGACAAAGAGCATGGATAGCCATGGTATTAGCTCAAGAAACAAACATAATAATGCTTGATGAACCTACAACTTATTTAGATATGTCTTATCAACTTGAGGTATTAGAAGTGCTTCAAAAGCTAAATAAAGAAAAGAATATTACTGTAGTTATAGTTCTTCATGAACTTAACAATGCGTGCAGGTTTGCGGATAATATAATAGGACTTAAAAAAGGAAAGGTTATTTGTGAAGGAAAGCCAATAGACGTAATAAATAAAGAAACGTTAAAAAGTATTTATGGAATAGATGCGAGCATAAAGTTAAGTGAAGATGGTAAATATCCAATATGTATGGAATATGATCTTTTTAGGGAGGGACCATGAGAAATAAAAACTTCATAATAATAGTTATAGGACAAATTATATCCCTTTTTGGGAATGCAATTCAAAGATTTAGTATGTCCTTATATTTATTAGAGTTTACAGGTAGCACAGCTGCTTTTGCTAATATTTTAGCAGTATCTACTATACCATATATATTATTTGCGCCTATTGCAGGTAAGCTTTCTGATAGTGTAAACAGAAAAAAAATAATGGTATATTTAGATTTAATATGTTCAATATTAATTGGTATTTATGCATTTATATTAATTAATGGTAAGGATCATGTGCTAATAGTTGGAACAGTTATGTTTATATTATCAATATGTTATACCTTATATGGACCAGCTGTAGTATCATCTATCCCTCAAATAGTTGAAGAAGATAAGCTTACTTCAGCTAATGGAATAATAAATCAAGTTGGATCAATAGTTAATTTTGTTGGACCAATATTAGCAGGACTTCTTTATGGTTTTTTAGGAATAAAAATTATAGTTATAATAAATGCAGTAAGTTTTCTATTATCAGCAATACTAGAATTATTTTTATATATTCCAGATACAATTAAGAAAGATAAGACTAGTAGGGAAGACAAAATAACATCTTTTGTTTTTGTAAAAACATCCTTTGTAGATATGAAAAATAGTTTTGTTTTTTTAAAAAAGGAAAAGAAAATTGTACTTGGAATAATTGCTTCATATGCTTTTTGTAATATTTTTATAGTACCAATATTATCAATAGTAGCGCCCTATTTTATAAATATTATACTAGGGCTTTCTTCTGAAATTTATGGAATAGTTGAAGGAATATGTGTTTTAGGAATGATATTAGGTGGACTTTGGATAAGTATAAAGCCTAAGAATTTTTCTATAAATAAGCTTCATTATACTTATTTTCCTATGATAGTAGGGGTTATACTTATGTCTGTGTTAGGATTTATTAAAGTAAATAATTATGTGATGGCAGGACTATTTGCTTTTTGTGGTATGGCAGTTATGTTATCTTTGTCATTATCAAATGTGGTTACTTTGACATTTATTCAAAGAGAGATTCCTTCTGAAAATTTAGGAAGCATACTAGCGTTTTCAACAGCCATTGCAACAATAAGTGTTGCCCCAGGACAATTATTATTTGGACAAGTTATTCATATGGGTATTCCTTTAGGAGTTATTTTACTAATAACAGCTTTGTTAAATTTTGGACTAATTTTATTTATTAAGCTTAATATAAGCAATAAGAGTATGTAATTTATTATTGAGCATACTAAGGTAATAAGGAGAATGATGACATGAAAGTTAAGATAGTATGCCAAAGAGATTTCGAAACAAAAGAAGTAGAATTACCAATGAATGAAGAGGAACTATTAAAAATTCAAGGCAGTGTACTTGATAGAGACACATTAGGGTATGTTGGAGGAATAGACGTAAAATACTATGATGAGAAGGGAAATGTAGTAGAGAATATTTTTCTTCTTAATAGACAACTAAAACAATAATTTATTAGAATCCTTTTGTATTAATGAATTAATCAGAAGGATTTTTATTATTATGTTATTAGTAATTAAGTATGAGAACTTAAGAAGGAATTAAAAAAATAGGTTATAATAAATTATATAATTTCATTTAAATGGTGTTAGAAAGATAATGGAGAAAGATATGTTAAAACAAAAAATCAAAGATTTTTGTAATACGTTAGGGTTAGATACTATTGGGTTTATCCCTTGCAGAGAATTTAATGAACTAATTGATTTTTATACTTATAGAAAGAAAAATAATTTAGAGAATGAATTTGAAGAAGAGGATATAGAGAAGAGGATTAATCCTAATATTTACATGGAAGATGGTAAAACAATAATTTCTATAGCATTTCCATATTATAAAGGGGAAGAAACAGTAAACAATGGGTTTTCTATATATACAAAAAGATTGGACTATCATAAAGTATTAAAAAAGTACTTAAATGAAATATGTGAATATATAAGAAGTCTTGGAGGAAAGGCTGAAAGCTTTGTTGATAGCAATTACTTACCTGAAAGATATATTGCCTATTTAGCTGGTATAGGATTTATTGGAAGAAATAATATGATAATAACTGAAAAATACGGTTCTTATGTTTTTCTTGGGGAAATAATAACGGACTTGGATATAGAATGTAGTGATAGAAAAAACTTTAACGAAATATCAGATTATATTGAGTGCAGGGATTGTAATATTTGCATTGGAGAATGCCCTACTAAATCAATAAATAAACTTAAAATAAACCCTAATATTTGTTTATCTTATATTACTCAAAAGAAAAATATAAGTGACAAAGAAATTAAGTTATTAAAAGGCAATATTTTTGGATGTGACTTTTGCCAGCTTAAGTGTCCATATAATGAAAACATTAAGGGAGATATTTTAGAGGAATTTAAGGTTTTAGAATATATGAATGAGGATATTTATAAATATGCCAATATGGATAATAAATTTTTTAAAGAAAAAATCAGTTGCACTTCTTGCGGTTGGAGAGGGAAAAATGTAATTAAAAGAAATGCAATTATTAGAATGAAGCAAGATGGTTATGATATTTCTGAGTTTAAAGGAGAATCTGAATATATTAATGATTATTTAAATAGATTATCTTAAATATAACAGTATTGTATTAAAAATAAGCTTTATTTTACAAGAATAGTATATTTTTATTGTGTATAATTAAAGTAATAAATATATTTTTTAAAGAGTAAGGAGTAAATTATGGAGAGAAAATGGTGGCATAGTTCAGTGGTTTATCAAATATATCCAAGAAGCTTTAATGATAGTAATGGAGATGGTATAGGAGATATAAATGGAATTATAGAAAAGTTAGATTATCTTAAAGAACTTGGGATAGATGTAATTTGGCTTAGTCCAGTTTATAAATCCCCAAATGATGATAATGGATATGATATAAGCGATTATTGTGACATTATGGATGAATTTGGAACTATGGAGGATATGGACAACCTTCTAAAGGAAGCTAAAAATAGAGGTATAAAAATAGTTATGGATTTAGTAGTTAATCATACCTCTGATGAGCATAAATGGTTTATAGAAGCTAAGAAATCTAAAGATAATGAATATAGAGATTATTATATATGGAGAGATCCTGTAAATGGTAAGGAACCAAATGATTTAGGATCTTGTTTTAGTGGTAGTGCATGGGAATATGATAAAGAGTCAGGACAATATTATTTACATCTTTTTAGTAAAAAGCAACCTGATTTAAATTGGGAAAATGAAAAGGTTAGAAAAGAAGTTTATAAGATGATGAACTTTTGGGTGGATAAGGGCATTGGTGGATTTAGAATGGATGTTATTGATCTTATTGGTAAAATTCCAGATAAAATGATAACAGGTAATGGACCAAAGCTTCATGAGTATTTACAAGAAATGAATAAGGAAGCATTAAGAGGAAATGACTTGTTAACTGTTGGTGAAACATGGGGAGCGACTCCAGAAGTAGCAAAGCTTTATTCAAATCCTAAAAGAAATGAATTAAGCATGGTATTCCAATTTGAACATATTGGATTAGATCAAATTGAAGGCAAAGAAAAATGGGATGTGAAGCCTTTAGATTTATTAGAGCTTAAGAAAGTATTATCTAAGTGGCAAGTTGAATTAGAAGGTGAAGGTTGGAATAGTTTATTCTGGAACAATCATGATCTTCCAAGAATAGTTTCAAGGTGGGGAAATGACAAAGAATATAGAGTAGAAAGTGCTAAAATGCTAGGAACACTTCTTCATGGAATGAAAGGAACCCCTTATATTTACCAAGGTGAAGAGATTGGAATGACTAATATAAGACTTGAAAATATTAATGAATATAACGATATTGAAAGTTTAAATATGTATAAGGATAGAATATCTAAAGGCTATAGTCATGAGGAAATAATGAATTCTATATATATTAAAGGAAGAGATAATGCTAGAACTCCAATGCAATGGAATGACACAGAGAATGCAGGCTTTACTACTGGAAATCCATGGCTTGCTGTTAATAAGAATTATAAAGAAATAAATGCTAAAAAAGCAATAGAAGATAAAGATTCAGTGTTCTACCATTATAAAAAATTAATAGATATAAGAAAACATAATGATACCATAATATATGGTGATTATAAGATTTTATGTCCAGAAGATAAAAATATTTTTGCTTATATTAGGGAACTAAATGGAGATAAAATACTAGTAGTTTGTAATTTCTATGAAAATGAAGTTAATTTTAAATATGATGAAAAATACAATTCTGCTGAAATTTTAGTAAGCAATTATAAAGATTCTAGTAATTTAGTTGAAAACTTAAATTTAAGACCATATGAAGCTATAATGTATAGAATTAAATAAAGATATAAATCACTTAAATAGTCTGTGGTATTATTAGCACCACAGGCTATTTTCGTTTATTTCTACATAAATTATTGATGTTTTGCAGAAAATATTTTGTGTAAACATTTTCAATTATTTATGATGAAGAGGTGATTATATTTTGAAATCAGTATGGAGTGATAATTGTAATTTTGAAAAAAGAGAAATACTAAATAAAGATATAACAACGGATATTTTAGTTATTGGGGCTGGAATAGCAGGGATATTAATAGCTTATGCTTTAAAGGAGAATAATAGGGAGGTTGTTATAATAGATGCAGCTGAAGTAGCAGGCGGAAACACAAGGAATACTACAGCAAAGATAACATCTCAGCATGATCTAATTTATAATAAAATAATATCAGAATTTGGCGAAGAGAAAGCTAGACAATATGGAAAGGCAAATGAACTTGCTATAAAAAGATATAAAGAAATAATAAAGGAAAGAAAAATAGACTGTGATTTTGAGGAAAAATCAGCATATGTTTATTCTAAAGATGAGGTAGAAATTCTTAAGAAAGAGGTAGAAGCAGCTAATAAAATTGGTATAAATGCAGAATTTGTAGAAAAGGTTAATCTTCCTTTTGAAACTAAAGGAGCTGTTAAATTTAATAATCAGGCACAATTTAATCCTCTTAAATTTTTAAAGGATATTTCGAAGGATATGACTATTTATGAAAATACTAGGGCATTAGAGATTAAGGAAAATTTAGTTATTACTAATAGAGGAAATATTACTGCAGATATTATAGTGGTAGCAACTCATTATCCAATAATGAATGTACCTGGGTATTATTTTTTAAAAATGCATCAAGAAAGATCATACGTTATAGCTTTAGAAAATATCCATAGCATTGATGGAATGTATATAGATGCTGATAAAGATGGTTATTCCTTTAGAATGTATAAAGATTTAATGCTTTTAGGAGCTATAAAACAAAGAACCGGGGAAAATGAAAAAGGAGGATGCTATGATGAATTAAGAAGAATTGCAAGAAAGCTATATCCAAAGGCAAGAGAAAAATATTCATGGTCAGCGCAAGATTGTATGACCTTAGATGGCATTCCTTATATAGGAAGATATTCTGATAATATACCTAATATATATGTTGCAACAGGTTTTAATAAATGGGGAATGACAAGTGCCATGGTTTCATCCATGATAATATCTGATATGATACTTGGAAAGGAAAATGATTTTTCGGAAATATTTTCTCCCAAAAGATTTGATTTATCATTATCTTTTACTAATATTGCAAAAGATATAAGTGAAACTGCTAAGAATTTTATTGCACAAAAAATTTATATTCCAAGTGAAAATATAGAACATATTCAAAATGAGCAAGCCGACATTGTTGAATATAATGGGAAAAAGGTTGGGGTTTATAAAGATAAAAATGGGAAAGAATTTATTGTATCAACAAAATGTTCTCATTTAGGATGTGAGCTTCATTGGAATGCAGATGAATTAACATGGGATTGTCCGTGTCATGGATCTAGATTTGACTATAAAGGAAGATTAATTGGTTCACCTGCCACTAAAGGAATTATGTATGAATAATTAAGTAAAATGGTAGATAAAAATAATTTTATCTACCATTTGAAGAAAAATAGCATATGAAATATGTTTACATTATTTGCAAATAAAATTAAAATGTATCATACTGTATTTATACTTGTTAAGGGACAATTATAAAAGATGTGAGGTATGAAAATGAAAAAAAGAAATATATTACTACATATGATCACTAATCCTATTTTTGTTATTGTATATGGAATTGCATGGTACTTTTTATGGTCATTATGTCAGTATGGGGAAGTTAAAAAGAAGGCTCCAATATTAATTTTATGTGCTGTTTTTTTCTTAATATGGCTAATAATTTTTTTGGTTAAGATTAAGAGATCAAAGAACAATATAAATATTAATGAAAGTAAAAGAAATATTTATAAAACTATATGGATATGGATTGCAATCATAATTATGTCTGGCTTTACTATATTTTTTGGATATAAAACCTATTATAGCGGAACAAAATTTAGGGGCAAGCTTTCATGGACGTTACATTCCTTATTTACTGAGAGAACAGTAGAATTTGTACATAATAATATATATGATGATGGAATAGATGGAATTTTATCTGATATTTCAGAAAAGGTTAATCTTCCTAAGGAATTATATATTGTGTCAAATTTTTCAGTGAACTTTAAGGAAGATGGAACAATAACTTCTGTAAGTACTTTTCTATATGGTAAAAATGAAAGTGGTAAAGACAAAACTTATTTAGTTGATTATGATATTAACAAGTCTGACAAAATAAATGTATATTTAGATGGGTATGCAGGAACTGATTACAACAAGTCTAAGGAACTAGCACCATTAATTAACACTCTAAAGGCTATTCAACTTAAAGATGTAGTATATAATTGGCATGAAGATAATTATGGAATTCTGTATTATGGAGATAGGGATTTTGGATATAACACAGAAGGGGTAGTTTATATTGATTCTGATGGCAAAACAAGATTAGCAACAGAGGCTAAATCTCTTATAAAAGGTTATTTTGTATCTGTATATGTACCGGGAAAAGAAAATACTATTACTCCTTTTAGATATAAGCTAGTAAATGATCTAAAGCGTATAGAGGCAGAAGATTATATGGGGGTAAATGAAGAGAAAAAAGAAACTGAAGACCTAGATTTAAATAATAGTGAAAATAATTCTAAAGTATTAAGTGATGGAACAGTGGAATTTTATTTAGATGAAAGTATGGGATATAATTTAAAGGTAACAGGAGCAGCTGCTGGAAGTAGGGATTATGCTTTATACAAAACAACTGATGGAGGACATAATTGGGAATTATTAAGTGGAAGCCCTTTCTCTGGGAAATTGGGAGGAGCAAATGGAATAAGATTTATTAATGAGGATCTTGGATTTTTAGGATTGTCTTCAGGAGGAGGAGCAGTTGGCTCATTATATCGTACTGAAAATGGAGGTAAATCCTTTGAAAAAATTTTAATTCCAGAAGTTAATGTAACTTTAAGTAATGGACATACTTATAATCCTTTTGATTTTCCAGAAATGCCATATAAAAAGAATGATGATTTATATATGAAGGTTAATCAAGGATCAGATGGAGATTATAATGGTGGATGCAAGGCACTGTATCAATCAAAGGATCAGGGTAAAACATGGGAGTTTGTTGAAGAAATTAATGAAAGATAGTATAAGAAAAAAGGGCTATTTCTAATCTGATACCTATGTCAAGGACATTATAAAAAAAGGATTAAGCACAAAGAAGATGATTTCTGTATTGAACAGGAGTCATCTTTTTTTGACTCCATTTATATCTGTAGTTGTTGTAATAAAATAT
>JAAYPK010000077.1 GCA_012519845.1 Clostridiales bacterium | reverse complement strand
TGATGAAAAAAGCATGTAATATTATAGAAAATATTTTTTAATTATTTTTTTGACGAAATTTTTGACGAATTTGCTAAAGTCTTTAAAAATCAAGACTTTCTCTACAATATTACTTTTTCCATATAAAAGTCGTTTTTTTTATTATAATTTATATTTTTATTTGTCTGTATCTTGCAAATCTGAAGTTAATTTCTTTTCATTACTTATTGAAGCAATAACAAGTTCTAAATTATCAATTATAGATATTTCTTTTCCAACTTCAATATTACATACTCTAAAAACATCACCACTTATTGCTCTTTCTACATTTATATCAACACTTTTAGGTAAATCATCTGCATTACAGCTAACTTTAACATAATCCCTTTCTTTTTGAAGCACTTTACCCTTTTTAGTTAATAAATCTTCCCCAATAAAATTAATAGGAACATTTGTTGCAATATTATCATTTTCATCAATTTCTTCAATATCTAAATGAATTATATTATGGTTTACAGGATCCCTTTGAACTTCTTTTATTAAGCCTTTAATATCTTTCCCATTGATACAAATATCCATAATACCATGATCACCTTGTAATGATATCTCTCGATTTAATTCTATTTCTCCTACCTCAAATAACAAATTAGCAATTTTCTTTCCATATATAACCCCTGGAATAACCCCTTGTTTTCTATTTCTATTTGCACTATTTCCATTTATTTTTTCCCTTATAAATAGATTTAAATTATTCAATATATACACTCCTTACTTTTCATTTCTATGTCTATATATCTTTTCCAAATAATTAGTGTAATATACATTTATATATAATTTATTTAAATAATTGTGCAATATCCTCTTCTGAAATTACTTCTATTCCATTTTTCTCTAATAAATAAGCAGTAATTCCTTTGCCAGTTTTCTTTTTCCCTGAAAATGTTCCATCATAAACCTGCTTCCTTCCGCAAGAAGGACTACCCTCCTTTAGAATTGCAGTTTTAGCTTTAATTATTTTTGCTATTTTCAAGGTTTCTTCTGCCCCTAATATGAATTTCTTTGTTACATCTTCACCTGTATTGGTTATAATTTTTCCATTGCCTTTAATAATGTTATCTGCTCTTTCAGTAAGCTCTGCTGGATTCCTTGGAGTAGTTAATCCTCCTAATTGTTCTGGACAAACTAATATAGCTTTTCCTTCTTTAAATAACTTTAAACATTCCTCGTTATAATTATTTTTTCCGCTATATTTACAATTAACTCCACATAAGCAAGCACTAATAATATACATGATTTTACCTCCTATTTAAGCTCTACTACTGTAACACCGTCTCCTCCTTCACCATATTCTCCAAGTCTGTATTTTTTCACATGAGGATGCTTTTTTAGCATATTGTTAATTTCTTTTCTTAGTATTCCTGAGCCCTTACCATGTACTATTGTAACTTCAGTTAAGTTTGCCATACACGCTTCATCTAGATATAAATCTGCTCTATAACAAGCTTCTTCACCATCTAATCCTCTTAAGTCTATTCTGCTTTCAATTTTCTTTGTATTTAATTTTAATTCTCTTTTCTGTCTTTTCTTTTCAATTTTAGATACACCTTCTGGAAGTCTTAAATCTTTAACTTTTACGTTAATTTTCATAATTCCCGCTTCCACTTGAACCTCACCTTTATTATCTGGTAAGGAAATAACAACTACTCTTTGGTTTAAAGAAGGTAAAAAAGCTTCCATTCCTAATGTTACTTTTTCAATAGGCTTACCTGTATTATCCTTTTCCTTAATTAAAGCATTTTCTTTATCCATAAGAGAATCCTTTAATTTCTTTCTTTCCTCTTCAAGCCTTCTTCTTCCACCTCCAGAAATACCCAACTTTTCTAATTCCCTCATAGCCTTTATTATTTCATCAGCTTCATCCTTTGCCTTGGAAACAATATCTTTTGCTTCTTCCCTTGCTTCATTAAAAGCTTTATCTCTTGTTAATTCCAATCTCTTTAATTTGTCCTCATAGCTAGCTTTTAAATTCTTAGCCTCTATCTTTAATTTTTCTGCTTCTCTTGCTTCCTTTTTGGCTATAATACTTTTTTCTTGTAATTCTTTGATTAAATCTTCAAATTCTAAATTTTCTTTTGATATATTATTCTTAGCCTCATTAATTATTTCATCCTTTAATCCTAGTCTTCTACTTATTTCAAAAGCATTAGATTTGCCAGGTATACCAATTAATAATCTATAGGTTGGTCTTAGTGTTTCCACATCAAATTCAACAGAAGCATTTTCAACACCCTCTGTTTTTAAGGCATATCCTTTTAACTCACTATAATGAGTCGTTCCTATTACCCTGCTATTTCTTAGTTTTAGATTTTCAATTATTGCTATAGCTAAAGCCGCACCTTCTGTTGGATCTGTTCCTGCTCCAAGCTCATCAAATAAAACTAAAGATTTATCATTAGCCTCATTCATAATATTTACTATATTAGTCATATGAGAAGAAAAAGTTGATAAACTTTGCTCAATACTTTGTTCATCTCCAATATCTGCAAATATTTCTTCAAAATAACTTACTGAAGAATTATCTTTAGCAGGAATTAATAATCCACTTAATGCCATAATGTGAATTAATCCGATAGTCTTTAATGTTACTGTTTTACCTCCAGTATTAGGTCCTGTAATCATAATTACATTAGTATCCTTGCTTAAATAAATATCTGATGGAACTACTTTTCCTTCATCTATAAGAGGATGTCTTCCTTGTATTATGTCAAAGGAACCATCATCTCTAATATTAGGTTTTGATCCATTTATTTTTGAAGCATATTTAGCTTTTGCAAAAATAAAATCTAATATTATTAAAATCTTTATGTTAGATTGTAATATCTCTAAATTATCCTTTACCTTACTTGAAAGCTCCACCAAAATTCTTTCAATTTCAGCAATCTCTTTTAATTTCAATTCCCTAATGTCATTATTTAAATTTACTAAACTCATAGGCTCAATAAATAGAGTCGCTCCTGTTGAGCTTTGATCATGTACAAGTCCTGGCACTTGCCCTTTATACTCAGATTTAACTGGTATAACGTATCTATCTCCACGCATTGTATATATAGAATCTTGAAGATATTTTGAATTACTTTTGACGATAGAATTAATTTTATCTCTAATTGAAGAATTTAATTTTTTTAAATTTCTTCTAATATTAAATAATGTATTACTTGCCTTATCACTTACCTCTTCCTCTGAAACTATTGCTTTTTCAATATCTGCTTGTAAATTTTTAATTGGTACCAATATAGATGATAAATCCTCTAACTTAGGATAAGACTCCTCTTCTTCCTTACGATTAAAATAATCCTTAATATTTACGGTACACCTTAGCATATTACCTACTTGTAATAATTGTCCAAGAGATAAAGTCCCACCTTTCCCAGCTCTATCTAAAGCTTCACGAACATCATATAGCCCTCCAAAAGGTGGATTACCTTTTCTAATTAATATATCATAGGCTTCCTTTGTTTCTTCTAAAGCTCTATTAACTTCATAAACTGAGTTATAGGGGTTAAGTTTTTCAACTTTCTTTTTTCCTCCAGAAGTTATTGCATACTTTTTTATTATTTCTTTTATTTTATTAAACTCTAAAACTCTAAGCGATTTTTCATTCATTTAAACTACTCCACACCTCTTTTATAATGTCCTTTAGTATATTTTCTATCTAAAACACTCTTATTCTTAATCATTTCTATTACTTCTTTTACTTCTTTAGCATTTTCATCAGTAAAATCTACCCTAAAGTTAGTTACTCCAAACTCTTTAAGTTCATCCATTTCTTCAATTAAATTTAAGGCTGTGCTATTTAATATATGGCTTCTACAATATTTATCAGTCATCACTCT
Organism: Clostridiales bacterium; assembly: GCA_012519845.1. GTDB lineage: Bacteria > Bacillota > Clostridia > Clostridiales > Clostridiaceae > Clostridium. The sequence continues at coordinate 51,238 of JAAYPK010000077.1, read as the reverse complement.
AAAGCCCTCATTAAATTTATCCACTAAAGTAAATTCATCCTTTAAACATGGTGAACTACAATTTTTATCTTTACACTTGCCCCCAATGGTACTTCCAATTGGACAATATTCACTAACCATTAGTTCAGTTTTACCATAAATAACATATGCAATTCCACCTATGTTATTCTTCAAAACCTCTTTAATTTCCTTTCTATTAAGCTCTAAACTTAAAGTTATAATTCTTAAATCCTCTCTATAAAATTTAATAGCCTCTGAATTATAAATATTAAGCTTATAATCTCCAATTATTTCTAAAGAATCTTTATATTTTCTTATTATTCCAACATTTGAAGTAATTAATCCTTTAATTAAATCCTTTGATTTTTCAATTACGCTAACTACATTATTAAATTCACTTTTTATTATTTCAGGAAGTCTCAAATAAAAGTTAATATTACTATAACCTTCTAAATCCTTTAAGGATATACTATTTTTGCTTTTATTAAAGAAATCCACAGCAATACTTGAAACATTCTCATTTATTAATACATTAAGCTGTTCCTTTGTTGCACATGTATAGATTAAATCTATATTGTCTTCCTGCTTATATTCTGTATTGTAACTCTTTTCTACATTAGTCCTTCTTCTTCTATATTTTGAAGTTTCCTTTTTTAATATTACTTCAAATAATTCTCTTCTTAAATTATTTAATGAAGAAACTCTTAAAAATCCATCTTCAAAATCAGTAAAACTAATTTTAGATATTTTATAAGGATAATCACCTGATTTTTGAAGGTTTTCAATTACTCTTTCTTTATCTAATGGCCTCTTTTCAGCTTTTTCAACTATATCACCAAAAACCTCATAATGTTCTCCATTATAATTTACACTTAATTTTACCTTTTCATTTACCTTAAATACAACTTCCCCTTCTATTTCAATCTTTTTATAATAAGGTTTAATTGTATCTTCTAAGGTATCAAACAGTTTTTTACTTGAAGTTCTATATAAAGTATCACCTTTTTTGTATTCCTTTGGGAAAAGTTTCACCCTATCTCCCTTAAAAGCCTCCTTTACCTCTACTTCATTTTTTAGAATCTTACTTAAGGTAAATCCACCATTGTTTCCTACCCTTATTCCGTCACCTAACGCAATATTCTCACTTATAATTATACTTCCATCTGGCATTATCTTTCCTATTTCTATACCAGTATTTTTAGGGAAGGAATAACTCATCATATCTTTTCCAATATTACCTTTTAAAAATCCATTAGAAAATCCTTCTCTATTAAATAATTGAAGTAAGGTTTCCTTGCCTTCTTCTACGTTAAAATCTGTATTTTCAATTTCTTTATCTAATGCTTCTCTATAATTTTTAACTACTCCTGCCACATATTCAGGTCTTTTCATTCTTCCCTCAATTTTTAAAGAATAAGCACTACTTTTAATAATATCTTTTATATTATCAATAGTACACATATCTTTAGGACTTAATAAATATGCCTTTTTACTATATCCATTATTAGATTTTAAAGTATACTCCATTCTACAAGGTTGAGCACAACGCCCCCTATTTCCACTTCTTCCTCCAATCATTGAGCTCATTAGACATTTTCCCGAATAACTAATACATAAGGCTCCATGAATAAATATTTCTGTTTCTATATTTAGGGTCTTAGATATGTATTCAATTTCCTCAAGAGATAATTCTCTTGATAAAACAATTCTTGTAAATCCTTTTTCTTTAAAATATAATGCTCCTTCACCATTGTGAATAGTAATTTGCGTGGAGGCATGTATTTCAAAATCACTATACTTTTCCCTAATTAACTTAACTAAACCAACATCTTGAATTATTAAAGCATCTACACCTATTTCATATAAATACCCTACATATTTAATTGCTTCTTGTAGTTCCTTTTCCTTTAATAATGTATTTAAAGTAACATATATTTTAACATTATAACTATGACAGTAATCCACAGCCTTCTTAAGCTCTTCATTATCAAAATTGCTAGCATAAGCTCTAGCTGAAAATTTATTACCACCTAAATAAACTGCATTTGCTCCATTATTAATAGCAGCATAAAGACTTTCCATTCTCCCAGCTGGTGCTAAAAGCTCTATATTTTTCATAAGTTTTCTCCCATATTAAAATTTTAGATTTCCATTAAAAAAGCATTGCTAAATTAATGGAAATCTAATTCTAAACTATATTTTAAATTATATGTTACTTTATTGTATAAAACAATTACTATTTAAATAATAATGAAGAAAGAAGGACAAATAAAAATCCTCCTTCATTCTTCATATCAATTATTCTTTAGTTATGTCTGTTGTTTTCACATAGGCATTTTTGCCATTATATTCTATCTGACTCCATCCTGTTGATAAGTCTTCTGCTTTTTTTATTTTATCTCCATCTTTTAAAGTGCCTAAAGTTTCTGAACTTTCATCATAGCTTTCCTTAACATCAGTATCTTTATTTACATAAGCATCTTCAAAAACTAATTCTTTAGTCTTTTTTTCCCCATCTTCACCTGGGGTTACTTCAGCTAAGCTAATATTTTCAACATCTTGTGTAGTTTCAGTTGTATTATCTGTTTTATTACAACCTATTATATTTAAACTTAATAAAGTTCCTATTACTAACATTCCTAATACTCTCTTAATTTTCATAGTTAATACCTCCATGTTTTTATAAACTTATTACTTTGTTACATTTATTGGCTAAATATTTGTCATGGGTTACAATTACAACTGTTTTCCCATCTTTATTGATTCCCTTTAATAGTTCAAATATCTTATCTCTATTAACTTCATCTAAGGAGCCTGTAGGTTCATCAGCAAGAACTATTTTGCTAGGTTTTAACATAATTCTAGCAATAGCAACTCTCTGTTGCTCTCCACCACTTAATTCATATACCTTTCTTTTTTCAAATCCTTCTAATCCAACAATTTTAAGTACTTCACTTATTTTATTAAGTTTATCTTTTTTGGTTCCCTTTACATACTTTAAAGCTATAAGTAAATTATTATTAACTGTTTCCTCATCTATTAATGCAAAATTTTGAAATAAATAACTTATTGTATTCCTAAGAACCTTTGTTGCTTTGCTAGAATTTGGTTTTATATTCCCCTGTCCGCAAATTAATACTTGTCCACTATCAGTAGTTTCTAAAAGTCCTAATATATTTAAAATAGTACTTTTACCCTTTCCACTTTCCCCTGTTATAGCTACTAATTCGCCTTCATTAATTTTTAAGGAAATATTATCTAATACTTTCTTTTCACCATAGGTTTTTGACACATTTTCTAATTCTATAATAGGCATACTATTCCCCTCCTTTAATAATACTTAAAGTTTTTCTTCTTCCAACAAATTTTAAGGCGATTAATGAAAATAATACTTCCACAATTAACCCTATTAATGAAATAAACAATAGCCTATCAATATTTATTAACTTGGTTACTAAACAAGAAATTATTACGCACACCCAATTGAATATTAATAACTGAAAATATTCTATATATTTATGTCTTAATTTATATCCATGAAATGCTCTTATTGCTAATTGTTCTTTATATTGATTAAGTTAAAATTATAATGTAAAAGGTACTATAACTTTTTCACTGTCATAGTACCATTTATAACTTATTTATTTTACTTTTATTAATGGATTTTTATGATTTTTCAATTTAGCAATTTCAAATTGTGCCTCAAGTAATTTATTAGACAAATCTAAATTTTTATATTTAGCTGTTTTTAAATCTTGTCCACCTGAATTTTTCTTTATTTCAATTATTTGCTTTACCAACTTACTATTTTTTTCTCTTAAATCTTCTATCTCTTCTTGTAAAGACTTGTTATTATTATCTAAAGCTTTTATTTTAGATGTTAATTCATGGTTTGCATTTTTAGATTTTTCAAGCTCACTACTTAATGTATCTTGATTTATAGAACTTTCTTCTAATTTTTTTTCTAATATTTCCTTAAATCCAATTGCCTCTGATAAATCTTTTTCTTTATCAATAAATACTTGCTTATTATTTTCAATTTTATTAATTAATTCTTTCTTTTCTTCTTTTACTTTTAGTATTTCCTTATTTAATAAATCACTTAAATCTTCTAATTGCTTTAAGTCAGCTTTTATTTTATTATTTTCCTCAGTTATTGAATTAATAATTCTTTGATAATTTTCCTTATCTACTATTAAAGAATCCTTTTCTTTAATTATTTTTGCCATATCATCATTTAATTTAGATATTTTTGTATTAAAATCTTCCGTTATCTTTATTGAATTATTATTTAAAAACTCAACTTTATCATAATAGTCCTTTAGCTTATCTTTTAATTTTTCATTCTCTATTTTAATTTCTTCTTTTTCCTTTGAAATTCTAGTTACTTCACTGTCAACCTTGTATAATTCATCGGAAATATTAATTCCTGCTAAAACAGTTGCATCAACAACACTTAATAATTGGTTTTTATTTTTAACTTCACATATTTTACTATCAAAATATTCCGCTACTTCTTTAAGATATCCTTCATTTTCTCTACCCATTAAGGTATATTCTTTTCCGTTTATCTTTACAACAACCTTAATCACTTTTTACACCTCACCCAGTTAGTATAATTAAATTATAGGTTACTTTTAAACATAAAACAATTATGTTTTGTAATTTACTTAAATATTTCCCTCATCATCCTTTGACAAGTAAATTTTGAAAGGTGTAATAATTTGAGTAGTCTTGTTTTAATATAAAATGAATGTTGAAATTCTTGCAGAATTTCTTCTATTATTCCTCCTTTTGCTAAAAAAACTATTGTAAAATTTTCAAACTTTACAATAGTTTTTATTATTTTAACTTATCTTAATTCAGCACCTAATTTATTTTCTAATTGTTTTAATATTTTATCATGAACCTTATTAACTTCTTCATCTCTTAAAGATTTTTTAGGATCTCTATAAACTATTGCATAAGCCATACTCTTCTTACCTTTTTCTATTTGAGCACCTTTATATATATCAAATAATGATACCTTTTCAATTAAAGAACCACCAGCTTTTTTTATTGTTTCTTCAACATCTCCTGCTAATACTTCATCATTAACTAAAATAGAAATATCTCTTGTAGCAGCTGGGAACTTAGCAATAGGTGTATATTTTTTATTGGTATTTGCAGCTTCAAATAATAAATCAAGATCAAGTTCTGCAATATAGCATGGTACTTGAAGACCATATTCTTCTTGAACATCAGGATGAATTTCTCCAAATACTCCTGCATATTTTCCTCTTAATTGAAGAGATGCAGTTTTACCTGGATGGAAAGTACTATTGTTAGATTCTCTTAAATATTTTCCTTTAGTTATTCCTAATCTATCAAGTACATTTTCAACTATTCCTTTTAAGTCTAAGAAATCACATTTACCATATAATCCTATAGTTAATATATTTCTTTCAAGAGGTAGTTCTTCCTCATCCTCATTTTTTATATATACTTTCCCTATTTCAAATAATCTTGCATATTCATTACTTCTTGAATAATTACGTCCTAAACATTCCATCATTGAAGGTAAAGTTGATGTTCTCATAATTGAATAATCTTCACCTAAAGGATTTTTAATTTTTATTACATTTCTTAAAGGTGAATCCTCTGGTATTCTTACTTTATCAAAAACCTTAGGTGATGTAAATGAATATGAAATTGATTGATTTAACCCACTTGCAATTAATGTGTTTATTACTACTTCTCTTAATAAATAATCTTTATGCTTATTTTCTCTAAATGGTGTTTCATTAAATACTGTTGTTGGGATTTTATCATACCCATATATTCTTGCAACTTCTTCTGCAATATCTTCTTTAATTCCAATATCCACTCTGAAAGTTGGAACAGTAATTTCTAAATTATCTCCATTTATTTCTGTACCCATATCTAAAGAATCTAAAGCTTTTTTCATTTCTTCTTTAGATATCTCTGTACCTAAAAACTTATTTATCCATGAAGCTGAAACTGTAAGATGACTTATTTCTTTTTTGTTTGGATACTCATCTATTGTTCCCTCAATAACTTCTCCAGCTCCAAGTTCACATACTAAAGCACAAGCTCTATTTAATGCTTCTAATGCTAAATTAGGGTCAATGTCCTTTTCAAATCTGCTTGAACTTTCTGTTCTAAGCCCTAATGCTTTTGAATTAACTCTTATATTAGTTCCATCAAAGTTTGCACATTCAAAAACAACTTCTGTAGTATCTTCTTTTATTTCTGAATTTAATCCACCCATAATACCTGCTAAAGCAACAGTTCTATCTCCATCTTTTATACATAGGAAATTTTCATTTAATTCTCTTTCTATTTCATCTAGTGTTACAAATTTTTCGCCTTTTTTAGCTTGCTCTACAACAATCTTTTTAGCCTTAAGCTCTCTAGCATCAAAAGCATGCATTGGTTCACCAATTTCAAGCATAACAAAGTTTGTAATATCAACTATATTATTGATTGGTCTAACTCCTGCCTCCATTAGTCTTTCTTGCATCCATGAAGGTGATGGCTGAATATTAACATTTTTAATTTTTCTTGCCATATATCTATTACATAATGGACTTTTAATTTCAACTTTTAGTTCATTATTTATATTACAAGAATTATTAACTTGATATTTCATATTTGGCATTTTATAAGTTGTATCTAGAGCCGCTGCTGCTTCTCTTGCCATTCCAACCATACTTAAGCAATCTGGCCTATTTGAAGTTATTTCAAAATCCAATATAGCTTTATTTAATCCTAAATACTCTTTAATATCCATTCCTATAGTTGCATCTTTTGGAAGTATCATTAGACCTACTACAGGTTCATCTCCTGCTATTCCTAATTCTTCCTCTGAACAAAACATTCCATTTGAAAGAATCCCTCTCATTTTACCTTTTTTGATTTCTGTTCCATCAGCTAAAACTGATTTATGAAGGGCTACAGGAACTTTATCACCTTCTTTCATATTAGTAGCAGCTGTTACTATTTGAATTTTTTCACTTCCAATATTAACTTGACATACTTTTAATCTATCTGCATCTGGGTGATCTTCAATCTTTTCTATTTCACATACAACAACATTTTTTATATTGTCACCTTGAATTTCAATTTCTTCTAATTGAGAACCTGTTAGAGTTAAGATATCACCTAATTCTTGTGGTCCTACATTTATATCAACATAATCTTTTATCCAATTATATGGTACTTTCATTATTGTTTCTCCTCCTCTAGAATTGATTTAAGAATCTCATATCACTTTCATATAGTAATCTAATATCATCTAAGCCATAACTTAGCATTACCATTCTATCTATACCAAATCCAAATGCAAATCCACTATAAACTTCTGGATCTATTCCACAGTTTCTAAGTACATTTGGATGAACCATTCCACAGCCTAGTAATTCTATCCATCCTGATCCTTTACATACATTACATCCTTTTCCTCCGCAAACAAAGCAGGTAGCGTCCATTTCTGCTGATGGCTCTGTAAATGGGAAGTGATGTGGTCTAAATTTTGTTTTTACCTTATCCCCAAACATTTTTTTTGCAAATAACTCAAGAGTTCCTTTTAAATCTGCAAAAGTAACTCCTTTTGCTACAACCAAACCTTCCATTTGATAGAATATTGGTGAGTGAGTAGCATCAACTGAATCTGCTCTATATACCTTTCCTGGCGAAATCATTTTAATTGGTGGTTCTTGTTTTTCCATAACTCTTATTTGAACTGGGGAAGTTTGTGTTCTTAATAACACTTTATCATTTATATATAAAGTATCTTGTTCACTTTTAGCTGGATGGTTCTTAGGAATATTTAAGGCTTCAAAATTATAGTAATCTAATTCTACTTCTGGACCATCTTCTATAGAAAATCCCATTGAAATAAATATATCTTTTACTCTTTCAAGAGTTAATTCTAAAGGATGCCTTTTACCTATTTCTATTTTATTTCCTGGTAAAGTAACATCTATTATTTCACTTTCTAGTTTAATTTTCTTTTCCTTTTCTTTTATATTTGAAACAATATCCTCTATTTTTTCTTCAAGTATCTTTTTTACATCATTTACAAGCTTTCCAACTACTGGTCTTTCCTCTTTAGATAAGTTCCCCATACTTCTTAATATTGTAGTAAGTTCACCTTTTTTACCTAGGTATTTTACTTTAATATCTTCAATAGCTCCGCTATCTTTAACATTATTCAATTCTTCTAATGCTTTTTCTTTTATTTCTTTTAATTTTTCTTGCATATATATACTCCTTTCTAATTCACTAACAACAATTTTTTACATAAAAAAACGTCCCCTATAAAAAGGGACGAATATTCCGCGTTACCACCCTAATTGTTATAATAATTAGTTAATTAACTATTATAACCACTTAGTAAATTTATCGATTTCCCGCTAGTTACTACTATTAATTTCACAACTAGAACTCAAGAGCGAACTTCAATATTTCTTATCTTAAAATGGCTTACAGTCCACGACCATTTCTCCCTTAAAGCTTTAAAATATTTACTTTCTCCGTCAAAGTTTATTATTAATTTATATAAAACATTATACATATATTCCTTTATTATTTCAACTATTCATTAATAAATATTAATGATTGCCTTACTTTTTCATAAAGTATAATAGAAGTTGCAACTCCTACATTTAAAGATTCAGCTCCGCCTGGCATTGGGATTTTAACCTTTTTAGTACATAAATTATAAATTTCATTGCTTACCCCATTACCTTCATTACCTACTGTTACTACTACTTTTCCTGTTAAATCTTCTTTAAAAAAATCATTTTCACCTTCTAAAGATGTAGCTAACAGTGAAAATCCTTTATTAATTAAAGATTTAGTAATAGTTAGATTATCATCTTCAAATAATATAGGCACATAAAACATTGAACCCATAGTAGCCCTAATTGTTTTATCATTAAAAATATCTACAGTTCCTTTTGTTAAAATAATGCCATCAACACCAGCAGCATGCGCTGTTCTTATAATAGTCCCTAAATTTCCCGGATCCTGTATTTTATCGCAAAGCAAATAAAAATTTCCTTCTTTTTTTATTTGGTTTTCTATAATCTTAACTACTGCTATTATTCCTTGAGGTTTTGAAGTAGAACTTAATTCTCTAAATAACTGTTCTCTTAATATAAATATTTTTGTGTTATTTAAATATTCACCTAAATATTTATATAATTTTTCTTCTTCTCCCTGTTGAAGAAATAAATATTCAATTGAAATTCTTGCTTTAAAAGCTTCTTCAACTAATCTAAAACCTTCAATAATATACTTGGAACTTTTTGTTCTCCCTTTTCTATCCTTAAGCTTTTTTGTATCTTTAAAGAGATTATTTTCTTTACTTTCTATAGTAATCAAACTTTCACCTCATTAATTAACTTTAACAATCATTCCTTCTAAACTTGATAAGTCCTCAGCTGAACCAATAGCAACTAAAATATCATTTTCCTTTATTAAATCATCAGCTGAAGGATTTAAATTAATATTATCATTTCTCTTTATAGCCATAACATTTATACCATACTTACTTCTAAGTTTTAGATCTTTAATTGGTTTATTACACCATTCATCAAGTACCTGAATTTCCATAATACTATAATCTTCTGATAATTCAATATAATCTAGTATATTAGAAGAAACTAAATTATGGGCTACTCTTACTCCCATATCCTTTTCTGGAAGTATAACTCTGTCTGCACCTATTTTATATAATACTTTAGCATGTAAATCACTGTTACCTTTTGCTATTATATATTTAACACCTAATTCCTTAACTAATAAAGTAACCATTACACTTGCTTGTATGTTATCACCTATTGTAACTACTGCCACATCAAAATTTCTAAGTCCAAGACTTCTTAATGCATTTTCATCTGTTGCATCCATTTGAACTGCATGAGTTACACTATCTGATATATCTTGAACTAAGTCTTCATTATTATCAATAACTAAAACATCATTTCCTAATTCATAAAGAGTACGAGCTACAGATGTTCCAAATCTTCCTAATCCTATAACTATAAATTGCTTTTTTGACATTTTCCTAACTCCTAACCAATTAATATTTTTCCTTTTGGATATTTTATTCCTGTTTTTTTTCTACTTCTTATTATTGCAAAGGCAACTGTCAATGGACCTACTCTACCTAAATACATTGTAATCATAATAATAATTTTTCCAACAGTACTAAGTCTTTGTGTTACTCCTGTTGTAATACCAACAGTACCAAAAGCAGAAGTGGCTTCATAAAGCAGATCAATAAATTTTTCATCTGGCTCCGTTATTGATAAGATCATAGCTACTGTTAATACAAGTGTAAATGCAATAATAAATATTGCAAAGGATCTATATACAATTTCTTTTGGTATCCTTCTTTCAAATACTTCAGTATCTTCTCTTCCTCTAATAACTGATATAACTGTAAGTAAAATCACACCAAAAGTAACAGTTTTAAGTCCTCCTGCTGTTGACCCTGGTGAGCCTCCAATAAACATTAAAATTACTGTTAATAGTTTACCTGCATTTGTAGTTCCATTTGTATCTACAGAATTAAATCCTGCTGTTCTAGGCGTTACTGATGAGAAAAATGAATTTAAAAGTTTATCCTTAACTCCCATATTACCAATAGTATTGGAATTTTCAAATTCAACCGCTAAAAACAAAATAGTTCCAATTACTAATAATAATGATGTTATTAATATAACAATTTTTGAATGTAATGATAACTTTCTAGTACCATTATAATTATAAATTTCTAGCCATACAGTAAAGCCCAAGCCTCCAATTATTATTAAAAATGAAATAGTAAGTATTATAACAGAATTAGTATTATGATTAGTTAGGCTTGTGAAATTTCCGAACAAGTCAAATCCTGCATTACAAAAAGCAGAAATAGAATGAAAAAAGCTAAAGCCCATTCCTTTAATTATTCCGTACTCAGGAACAAATTGAGTTGATAGTAATAAGGCCCCAAAAATCTGCACTAAAAAAGTAAATCCAAGAACATACTTAACCATTCTTACCATCCCTTGAATACTAAAAGTATTAAGTGCTTCTTGCATTACTAACCGTTCTTTTAAAGTTATCTTTTTCCCTAGAAGTACTGCTATCATAGTTGCAAAGGACATAAAACCAAGCCCACCAACTTCAATTAATAGTATAATAACTGTCTGACCAAAAGTACTCCAATGGGTTCCTGTATCTACAGTAATTAATCCAGTAACACAAACAGCTGAAGTAGATGTAAAAAGGGAGTCTAAAAAATTAGTAGCTTCCCCATTTGCTGAAGAAATTGGGAGAGTCAATAAAATTGCTCCAATAATAATTGCGACAAAAAATCCTATAGAAAGTATACGTACTCCATTTAAATTTATCCCAGTGTTTTTTAATTTACTCTTCATAATATCACCTCAGGAATTACTTAATTATATAAAAAAAAGCGACCATATTAGGTCGCATTATGTTTAAGCTCCTAATTGCTTCTTAGCAACTTCAACTAATTCAGCAAAAGCTTTTGGATCGTTAATAGCTATTTCAGATAACATCTTTCTGTTTATATCTATTCCAGCTTTTTTAATTCCATTCATAAATTTTGAATATGAAAGATCATTCATTCTTGTTGCTGCATTAATTCTAGCAATCCATAATTGTCTATAATCTCTCTTCTTTAATTTTCTTCCTACATATGCATTTCTTAATGCTCTTATTACTGATTCATTAGCTGTCTTAAATAACTTACTCTTTCCACCGTAGTATCCCTTTGCAAGCTTTAAAACTTTTTTATGATTCTTACGAGCATTTACAGCTCTTTTTACTCTTGCCATTTTTTAAACCTCCTGTAATCCAATCCTATAGGTATGGTAATAATTTCTTCATTACTTTTTCTTGAGCAGTTGATACATATCCTGTCTTTCTAAGATTTCTCTTTCTCTTTTGACTCTTCTTAGTTAAGATATGACTTGTAAAAGCTTTAGCTCTCTTAAGTTTTCCTGTTCCTGTTTTCTTGAATCTTTTAGCTGCACCTCTATGGCTTTTCATTTTTGGCATTATAATTTCCTCCTCTCAGTTTACGCCTTCTTAGGTCCTAAAACTACTGTCATATTTCTTCCTTCTCTTTTAGCTGGTTTTTCAATAATTGAAACATCCTCTAATTTGTTTACAAAGTTTTCTAAAATCTTTTGCCCTCTATGAGCAAGTTCCATTTCTCTTCCTCTAAATCTAACAGTAATCTTAACTTTGTCCCCATCTAATAAGAACTTCCTTGCATTTTTAGCTTTAATTTCAATGTCATGTTCTTCAATAGTAAGACTAACTCTTACTTCCTTGATGTTAATAACCTTTTGATTTTTCTTTGCCTCTTTTTCTTTTTTGGATTGCTCATATATGAATTTACCCAAATCCATTATCTTACAAACTGGTGGCTTAGCTGTTGGTGAAATCATAACTAAATCTAGTTCTGCTTCATCCGCCATTGCTTGAGCCTCTTTTGTTGATAATATACCTAATTGAGAACCATCATTAGCAATAACTCTAATTTCTTTTTCTCTTATATCTTCATTAACAATATATTTTTTATTGATAGTCTTCACCTCCGAAAATAAAAGAAACTATTTATATATATAATAAAAGGACGGCACACGCCGTCCTATATTATCAAAAATAAAAATAACCAAACTAGCTACCTTTAGGCGCTGTAAGGTGAGAAACGGCTGTCTCTACTTAACAAACCTTATTTTATCACTAGGTTTTTATTCTGTCAATATTTATTTCAGTACATTTTTCATTTCTTTCAATAAATTTTACTCTATTTCCAAATACACTTACAATTGTTTTTATAAATTCTTTATTTGTACTGTTATTTTTACCATGAATAATTATATTCTTAGGAACATTTGTAATTAATCCACTAATTAATATATCTTCAATATTTGCATCTACAATTTGTAATTCTGATTCTGTTAATTCCTTTAAAAACATACTAAATATATCTTTTCCTTCTTTATCAGTTACAATGTATACTCCCATTGGTTCAATCTTAATATTTACCTCATCTATTTTACTTTCTTGTATATCTACAAAATATTGTAATAATTTAATAAATTCTTCGTATTCTTTCTCAATCATATATTTTTCAACTATTTTGTCAATTATGCTCTCTATATCATTTCTAAGTTCTTTCATTCTAAATCTTATAAAACCATTTACATTTATCTCTCTATTTTCATCTATGCATTGTGAAATCTTCCCTATTATATTATTTATTTTATTATAACAATAAATTAATATATCATTATTAGGCTTTTCTTGCATATTTAATATATTCATTATTAATTCTTCTATTTGGATTATCTCTTCTTGCTTTAAAAAATAATAAGTTTCAGTTAAAAATTGAAATAACTCTCTCTTTTTATACTGGCTTATTACTAATTTGTACAATACATTACTAATATATAAATTAATTCTATCAAAGGTTTTCTCATTATATTCATTATCATTACACATAACTTTTATAATATGTGTGTTACCCTCTATACTCTCAACAAAACCTAAGTTTATATTCTTTTTCTTTAATATTTCTCTAAGTTCTTGTAATTCTAATATAAAATCCATTTCTTCAAAGTAAGCTAATTTTAGTACAAGCATGGGTTTTCACTCCCTTCTAAGTATAGTATGTATTAAAAACAAAGGTCTATACAAAATTTTATATAAAAAATCGTAAAGGCAACTTTGGAACCATGGATTATTTTAGCTCATACTAGATTTTCTGAGCTTGTGTATAAAATATCATTGATTTTTTTATTATTTAATATAATAATTAATAAAAGACACGTAGTAATGTAATAACAAATTAAGGAGATTTCATGAATTGCTTTTTAGATTATAGAGTTTCAGAAGAAGAAATAAATAATATCATTAATATAGGTTTAAAACCAATTATAATACCTAAAAGTAACAATGTTTACGAAGCTATTAATGGTCATGTTGATATACAGCTTTCTATACCTAATAAGAATAAAAAAGAAGTAATTGTTCATAAAGATATACCTGAATATTTTTTAGAGGAATTATCAAAAAACAATATCAAATATATATTATCCAAAGATAATTTAGGTTATAAATATCCAAATAATATTATTTTAAATGGATTAATATTAGATAATTACTTTATTCACAACATTAAATTTACCGATAGAGTTTTATTACAATCTCAAAAGGATAAAAAAATTATCAATGTTAAGCAAGGCTATACAAAATGTTCAGTTTTACCAATAAAAGATAATGTTATTGTTACTTCCGACACATCTATTTATAAAAAATTAATAAAAGAAAATTTTGATATACTTTTATTACCACCTGGAGATATTATTTTGCCTACATTAAATTATGGCTTCATTGGTGGTGTTGGTGGAATGATTTCTTCTAATAAGCTTGCTTTATTTGGAGAATTATCTCATTATCAATATGGTAATGAACTAGCAAAATTCTTATATAAACATGAAATAGAAACAGTTTCTTTAAAAAAAGGAAAATTATTTGATAGAGGAAGCTTATTATGTATTTAGCTTTTTCCTATATATTACGTTTTATTAATTAAAATGTTTCTAAATTTATAAAATAGCACTAATTTGTTATTTTATTAATTAGACTGTTAATCCAATTTCCTAAAGAATAATAAAAGACTGAAGCCCTTTCCCTAGGCTTCAGTCTTTTATTATATACTAATATTATTAAAACGTAGCTTTCTTTATTAAATCACCAATTTGTTCATGAGTAAATCTATATTTCTTATTACAAAAATGACAAACTATCTCTTCTTCTTTATTTTCATCGTAAATTTCCTGTAATTCCTTTTGTCCTATACTAATTAGTGCCTTTTCTATTCTCTCTCTTGAACAATTACAACTATATTTTGGCTCTATTGTGTCTAATATATTAAGTTCCATTCCTTCAAATATATATTCTAATATTTCATTAATATCCTTTCCTTCACTTAACATTGATGTAATTGATGGTATTTCTTCTAACCTATACATTAACAAATCTGCTAGTAAAGGATCTGCATCAGGCATCATTTGAATAATAAATCCCCCTGCAGCTTTTATGGATAAATCTTTATCTACTAAAACTCCCAAAGAAACTGCTGATGGTGTTTGTTCAGAAATAGTAAAATAATATGTTAAATCTTCTGCAATTTCCCCTGAATGTATTGGCACTTGTCCAACATATGGATCTTTTAATCCTAAATCTTTAATAACATATAAAAGACCATTTTTACCTACTGCACCACCTACGTCTAATTTTCCATTGTTATTCAAAGGTAAATCCACATAAGGATTTCCAAGTACCCCCTTAACATCACCATTATTGTGTGCAGTAACTGTTATCCCATTAATAGGTCCACCACCATTTATTTTTATTGTAACTACTTCTTTATCACTTTTTAAAGTGCTTCCTATTAATGATCCTGCAGTTAACATTCTACCAAAAGCTGCTGAAGCAACAGGAGTACATTCATGAATTTTAACTCCTTCACTTACTAAATTTGTTGTCATTGCTCCAATAACTCTAATCATTCCATTCTTAGCTGTACCTTTTACTATCTTATCCTGCATATTATTTCTTTACTCCTTTCTTTTTAACTACATAAAGTATTCTTTCACTATCTTCTTTTACTTCATTTTCAGTATAACCATTATATTTTTTTAACAATACAAGTCCACTTTTACTTAAAGCCTCTTCTATTTCTTTTTCTTTATAAGCTCGTTCAAAATGTTCTTCTTCAAAACGCTCATACAATTCACCCTTCTTAACAAAGAAAGTTAAATACATATTAACCACGTTATTTTCTAAATTATTTTCCCATGAATAAAATACATCATCTTCATTATATGTAAAAATGTTATTCCCTAATATTTTAGTTAGTTTATAATATGAATTAATATCAAATACAAATATACCATTGTCATTTAAATGATTATATATACAAGAAAAATATTTTTCTAAATCTTCTATTTCTAATATGTAGTTTGTAGAATCAAGAACACATGTAATAAGATCAAATTTCTTGTTTAATGATAAACTTCTCATATCCTGACAAATAATTTTGCTGTTAGATCTTTGTTTTTTAAATTTTTCATAAGCTTCTTGTAGCATATCTTCAGATAAATCAACTAAATATGTTAATTGAAAATATCTAGCTATCTTTATTGATACATTTCCAGTTCCACAGGCTACATCTAAATAATAATCCCTACTACAATTATATTCATCTGCAATTTTTATTATTTTTTTCTCTATTAAATTATAATCAATATCTTCGCAAATAAGTTCATCATATATTTTAGCAAATTCTCCGTAGGTCATATTATACCCTCCTGTGTAATTATCTTTTACTACAAATATATTATAGCTTATATTAAGTTTAGTCAATTTTTTTCCTTTTTAATAATCTCCTCATTAGTTGGTATATTCATTTTCTTTTTTCTTTTAGTCATAAGCCCACCAATTCTACCTGTTTCTTCTGATGTTAATCCTCCCCAACCAAGTTTATCAACTTTATCCTTAAGACCAAGTTCCTCTGCAATTTCATATTTTATTTTTTCCCTTAAAAGTTCATCCTCTGTAAGGTCTTTGTTTCTATTTAATTTAGCTTTAATTATTTTTTTTAAAGGAGTTTTGCTCAAAATAATCCCACCTTTCTATCTTATTATTTCAAATTCAGTAGTTTTTATTCTCATATTTTCTATTTTTATTTATAAGTTATATTTACATATAAAGAATAAAAATAGCAATTACCTTCATAATGTTGTATATTAGTATAAGAAAGAAAATATGATTGGAGGATTTCAGATGTCAATTTTCAAAGGCTCTGGAGTGGCACTAATAACACCCTTTAAAGATAACAAAGTTAATTATTTAAAGTTAGAAGAATTAATTAACTGGCAAATTTCAGAAGGTACAGATGCAATAATAATTTGTGGTACAACAGGTGAAGCAACTACAATGACTACTACTGAAAAAAAAGAAGTTATTAAATTTACTGTTGACACTGTTAATAAAAGGATTCCAGTAATTGCAGGTACTGGTTCTAACAATACAATGGCTTCAATTGAAATGTCAGAATATGCAGAATCAGTAGGGGTAGATGGGCTTTTAGTAATTACCCCTTATTACAACAAAACTAATTCAAAAGGACTAATTGAACATTTCAAATCAATTTCCAATGCTGTTAGCACACCTATAATTCTATATAATGTTCCATCTAGAACAGGAGTGAACATAACCCCTGCTCAATTATTAGAATTAAGTAAATTAAAAAATGTAACTGCTATTAAAGAAGCTAGTGGAAATATAAGTCAAGTGGTGAAAATGAAAGCATTAGTTAATGATAATATTGATATTTATTCTGGTAATGATGATCAAATTATACCAATAATGTCCTTAGGTGGATCTGGAGTAATTTCTGTTGCTGCAAACATTTGTCCAAAAGTAATTCACGAAATGGTTTCCAAATATTTAAATAATAATATTTCAGAAGCACTAAAGATTCAGCTAGATTATTTAGAATTAATTAACGGCTTATTTATAGAAACCAATCCAATTCCAATAAAAAATGCATTAAATTTAATAGGTAAGGAAGTTGGTCCTTTAAGACTTCCATTATTTGAAATGGAGGAAACTAACCTATTAACATTAAAAAATATATTAATAAAATATAATTTTATTTAGGAGGTACTTATGATTAAAGTAATTTTAAATGGATGTTCAGGTAAAATGGGGAAAATGGTTATAAATTCAGCTGCTCAATTTAACAATTTAGAGATTGTAGCAGGAATTGATAAATTCCCAGGTAATACAGATTTGAAGATTTTTAAATCTGCTGAAGAAGTAAATATTGATTATGATGTTTTATTAGATTTTTCTAGAGCTGATGCATTAAATGACCTGCTTACCTTAACAGAAAAAACTAAAAAGCCACTTGTAATATGTTCAACAGGTTTTTCAGAAGAAGATTTAAACCTTATTTCAGAAAAAAGTAAATCTCTTCCTTTATTCAGATCTGCAAATATGTCTCTAGGTATAAACCTAATTAATTCATTATTAAAAAAAGTTGCCCCTCTTCTTTACGGTAACTACGACATTGAAATTGTTGAAAAACATCATAATCAAAAAGTAGATGCTCCAAGTGGAACTGCACTATTATTAGCCGATACAATTAAAGACTCACTAAAGGATGACATTGTTTATGTAAATGGTAGAAGTGGCAGCTCTAAAAGAGAACAAAATGAAATTGGTATTCACGCTGTTAGAGGTGGATCTATTGTTGGAGATCACGATGTAATTTTTGCAGGTACTGGAGAAGTTATAGAATTAAGCCATAAAGCTATTTCAAGAGAAGTATTTGCAGTTGGCGCACTTAAAGCCTGTGAGTATATGAGTAAAATTACAAAGCCAGGACTATATAATATGGATGATGTAATAAATCTATAAAGAAAATAATTATTAAAAGCTATGGTTTAGAGGGATAAAAATCTCTGTTAACCATAGTTTTTTTATTATTTTTTCATAAAAGAATTAATTAATTAAAAATGTGAAATTTAAAATGTAAGAAATCTGTGATTTCTATCCTAATAAAATTTATTCTTTTTCACATACTAATTAAGAATACTATTATAGGAGTGATTATAATGACAAAAGATAGCCAACCTGATAATAAAATATCAAGAATGGAAAAATGTAATTATCAAACCCCCATTACTAGTGAAGAAGGGAAAAATCATAATAGAACTAACAAAAAACACTCTATAAAAAGAGAAGGTTTTTCCTCTCAGCATATTAATTAAAATTTATTTTATTTTTCTAGCAGAATATTTTTTGTAATGTATTTTGCTAGAAATCATATTTATATAATGAATGATAAAAACAGGATGTGGTTTAGTGAATTATGATTTTTCTAATCCTTACGATTTGGCTAAATTTATAAAACATTCCAAAAAATCAACTCCATTAAAAGTTTATATAAATGGCGAAATAAATAGTATGGATATAAAAAATATAGAATGGTATGGAGGTAATAACTTTTATATTTTATTTGGTGAATATGATGATATATACCCCCTAATAGTAAAGAATAAAAGTCTTATTAATAATTACAGAATTGAAATAGATAGAAGGAATTCTGCAATTAAAATGATTGACTTATGTAAACTTAATGCAAGAATTGAACCTGGTGCAATAATAAGAGAATATGCAACAATTAATAAAAATGTTGTTGTTATGATGGGCGCAATCATTAATATTGGAGCAATAATAGGTGAAAATTCAATGATAGATATGAATGCTGTTGTTGGAGCAAGATGTAAAATTGGTAAAAATGTTCATATTGGCGCAGGAGCTGTTATAGCCGGGGTACTAGAACCCCCAAGTATGGATTCTTGTGAAATTGGTGATAATGTCATGATTGGTGCTAATTCTGTTATACTTGAAGGTATTAAAATTGGAAAAAATTCTGTTATTGCAGCTGGTGCTATAGTAACAAAAAATGTTCCTGAAAATGTTGTGGTTTGTGGCGTTCCGGCAAAAATAATAAAAACTGTAGATGAAAAAACTAAAAGTAAAACCTCACTATTAGAAGATTTACGAAGTACATAAGCATAAAATTATAGTCTATCAACAAGTTAGAAATTAATATAATTTCCTAAAGAATAAAAAAGCATCATTATTTGCATAAATAATGATGCTTTTATTTTTTTACTGTTTTTGCTACAGCCTCTTTAATTTATACCGCACCTAATTCATCGTCAGTAGTACTATTAGTAGCTTCTTTATCTACCTTTTCCATTTTAGAAATTGATACTTCATATGCTACTTTCTTAATTACATCAGTATCTGATATCTTTTTTTGATATTCTCTACTTTGTAATCTACCCCAAACTCTGATATTATCACCTACACTTAATGTTTGACAAAATCTTGAGTTTCTTCCCCAAGCTATAGTTGGAATGTAATCTGATTTATTATAAGCTCTGTTAACAGCCAATAATACATCTGCAATTTCTCTTCCAAAAGGTGTTGTCCTATACACCGGTTCTTTACAAATAAATCCATCTAAATATATTTCATTTGGATTCTTACTTCTTTCTATGCAAGGTTCAATATTTCTAGCAAATACAGTTAATATAAGTTTATTAGATCCATCTAGAAATTTATTATATGATCTTAATTGTCCCTCAACTATTATTTCCTTACCCATTGATAAATCAAATCCGTTTAATAGTCTTTCAGAAACAGTTATATTTAAATAATCCACAGAATCACTTAACCTCATAACTTCAATATTAAAGCTATAAAAACCTTCTCCATACATTTCATGACTGAATTCTAACTCAGATGCTACCTTTCCTTCAAGATAAATCTTGTTATTTAACAATAAATTATCCATTGTTACCCCTCTCTCCATTTGTATTAATATTTTTAATTAAATAAAGAAGTCCCCGTAGTACTATTTCCATTATAATACATATACGGAATATTTCAATTATTTTTTAAAAATTTTTTATATACTGCTTACCATTACCATCAATATACCCATTTTCTGTATATATTAATTCTCCAATTTTTACACATTCATATCCTTCTTCTGTTAATTTTTTTAAAATTCTTTCTAAATTTTTAGGTGTATATTTTGTATTATTATGAAACAAAATTATAGATCCAGGCTTTACACCTTTTATTACCCTATTATATTCCACCTCTTCTCCAAGTTCCTTCCAGTCAACAGAATCCACATCCCATTGTATTGGAATATATCCTGCCTCCACTACCGCTTTACATGATCTTTTATCATAATCCCCGCTTGGAAATCTAAACAGCTTTGTTTTTTCTCCTGTATATTTTTCAATTACTTCATCTGTTTTTTTTAATTCATTCTTAATGTTGTCATTTCCTATTTTAGAAAATAACGGATGTTTAAAACTATGATTTCCTATTTCATGCCCCCTTCCATAAATAGCTTTTAATTTTTCTATATTTTCTGGAGTATATTCTACCCAAGATCCTATAATGAAAAATGTACCTTTAACATTATATTTATCTAAAGTATCTAATATGCTGTATATATTGTCTTTCTCAGCCCAATTTATATCAAAAGTTAATGATATTTTTCTTTCATTTGTATCAACTGAATATATAGGCATATCATCAGTATTCATATTTGTGTTAATTTCTTTATCTATTTGAAAATATGAAGCTATAATCAAAAATAGAAAAAACAAAATACTTATTATACTTTTCTTCTTTCTCCAACTCAAAATTTTCACCTTATTCAATATTTTCTAATAGTATATTCAATATTTTTTAAAATAGAAATTGAATATTTTTAGCGCTATTATTTTATTTATGGTATAATACAAATATATTTTCTTATAAAATGGAGGATAGAGATGTTTGAAAATACTTCTGATTTAGCAGAAAACAAGCTTTTGCTTTTATATATATTAAGTACATTAAAAGAACCAATTTCTAACTCTCAACTAACTGAAATAGTATTAGAGAATAATTTAATTAATTATTTTACTCTTCAGCAATATATTAGTGAATTAGATACATCGGAATTTATACATTATAAAAAAATTAATGATAAGAATTTATTGACATTAACTGAAAAAGGAGAAAACGTCTTATCTTTCTTTAAGAACCGTATTTCCCCTTCTAAAATATTAATAATAGACACATATATAAATGATAAAATAGATTCAATAAGAAAAGAGCTTACTATTCAAAGTGATTATACTCCTATTAACGAAGAAGATTTTCTAGTTAATTTAAAAGCTTTTGAAGATGAGCACCTATTAATTGATTTAAAAGTTTCTGTTCCAACTAAAAAACATGCTATATCACTTTGTAATAAGTGGAATGAAAATTATTCCTCAATATATAATGAGATTATGAATTTATTTTTTAATGATGATTCTAAATAATAGTCATTGCATTAGGCTCTTTTCCTGATGCAATGCTTTTTATTTCTGTACTTTTTAAATCTATAGAATAAATATTCCCCTTATAATAATCTGAATAATATATAGTATTTTCATACTTAATTACACCAATTGGTGAGCCACCAACCTTTATTTTACCTTCTTCTTGTAATTTCTTTTTATCAACAACACTTATAGATCCTTCACCTAAATTCGCCACGTATAATTTGTTTTTGTCCTCATAGATGTCTACAGGATAAAGTCCTACTTTTATTTTATATAACACTTCATTAGTTTCAGTAGACATACCTAAAATAAATCCATCTGTGCATTTTTCAAAATTGCTTTCACAAATATACAATATTTTTTTATTTTTTGATAATATAATTTTCGTAGGATTATTTCCAACCTTTATGTTATCAAGTAAGTAATCTTTTAAACAATCAATTACAGAAATACTATTTCCTTCAGTATTACATACATAGCATAAATCTTTTTTTTCATTAATTGCAATACTATGTGGATAGCCATCTAATTTTAAATTTATCATTCTTTCCATAGTAAATAAATCCATTACACTTAATGAATTAGAATCACCACAAATAATATACACCTTGTCCTTAAATACTTTAATATCATTTGGATGTGCACCTACATAAATATTACTAATTTCTTTTTTTTTATCTAAATTAATTATTGATATGGAATTATTATAATTATTAGCAGTATATATTATATTATTGTAGCAGGCAATTCCATATGGTCCTACTGGTCTATCTCCTAAATAAAGAGGGCATTCTTCAACTTTATTATTTTCTAAATTAATAATACTTACTTTATCTATTCCAGTATTACATACTAATAAAATAGCCATTTACATCCCCCTTTATAATAATCGGTATTTACTTACAATATATGCCTTCACTTTATTAATGGGACAGTTTTATTCTATTAGCTATACTACACATTGATATGAAAAATTGAATATTGTATAATATTCATATATTTTTTTAGGAGGTTTGCTTAATGAATACATATAACACTTCTGGTACTTGTTCAAGACAAATTACTTTTGATGTAGAAAACTCTATAATTAAAAATGTTAATTTTTTAGGAGGATGTTCTGGAAATCTTCAAGGAATTTCTAAATTAGTTGAAGGTATGAATATTGATGAGGCTATCTCAAAACTAAAAGGAATAGATTGTAATGGACGTGGTACTTCGTGTCCAGATCAATTATCTTTAGCTCTTATAAAATATAAAGAAGAGCATTAAAAATTTTTCTATTCTTAAGTTTTTTATTAATCACTATTATTAGAAAATTTAAATACTATATTTTAGAGGATTAATAGCTAGGGAGAATGTAAATGAAAAACAAGGAAAATGATTATTTAATTTCAGATAATGATAAAGAAGTACTTAATCTATTATATACACAACATGCCGCTGATATAATTGTTATCATTGCTGACATACTATCTTATATTTCCACTATAGAAAGTATTAATTTAGTTTATAGCAAATATAACTTATCCAATATAATTCATAATCCAGATATTCCTGCTGTTAATTCCTCAATTTTATTATTTTTTGCTAGATCAATTTATACTAAAATATCTATTATTCGATATAATAATTTAATAATACAAAAAGAAAATGGTGAATTTAACTATTCACTTGAACCAGATTCACAAATAATATTTTCAAATATTTTAGATTTATTGTCATATTATTATAGAATAATAGGTTCTATAGGAATTTATAATCGTGATATTAATCAACCAGTTTTTGGTTTTTAAATATTGCAATGTACACTTGTAAAAAAATCGTCAAGACAACTATGGCACCGTAGATTTTTTTAGTGCATATGAATTTTTAGAAGGTCAGGCTTCATATAATTTCCTAAAAAATAAAAAAGGGATGTCTTAAAATGATTATATCATTCTAAAACATCCTCTTCTTTATGATAATTCAAAAGCACCAGTATATAATTGATAATATTTGCCCTTTTCTTTTAATAAATCCTCATGGGTTCCTCTTTCAATTATTTTTCCTTGCTCTAATACCATTATTACATCAGAATTCTTAATTGTTGAAAGCCTATGGGCAATTACAAAAACTGTTCTACCTTTCATTAACTTATCCATTCCATCTTGAACTATTGCTTCTGTTCTAGTATCAATACTTGAAGTGGCTTCATCTAATATTAAAACCGGTGGGTCTAAAATTGCTGCTCTAGCAATAGATAATAACTGTCTTTGACCTTGAGATAAACTAGCTCCATCCCCAGTAATTACAGTATCATACCCTTTAGGAAGATGTTTTATGAATTGATCTGCATTGGCCAATTTAGCAGCACTTACCACCTCATCAAAAGTAGCATCTAATTTCCCATATCTTATATTATCTGCAATAGTTCCAGTAAATAGATGAGTATCCTGAAGTACTATTCCTAAAGATTGTCTTAAATCATCTTTTTTTATTTTATTAATATTAATTCCATCATATCTAATTTTACCTTTTTGAATATCATAGAATCTATTAATTAAATTTGTTATTGTAGTTTTTCCTGCTCCAGTTGCTCCAACAAAAGCTATTTTTTGTCCAGGTTTAGCAAACATATTTATATCTTTTAAGACTATTTTGTCATCAGAATAACCAAAATCAACATTTTCAAAAACTACATCACCAAGCATTTTTTGATAAGTTATTGTACCATCTTCATGTGGATGCTTCCATGCCCATATTCCTGTATGCTTTTCAGTTTCTTCTATTTCACCATTATTTATTTTTGCATTAACTAGTTTTACATAACCTTCATCATCTTCTTGCTTTTCATCAAGAATTTTAAAAATACGCTCTGCTCCAGCTAATGCCATAATAATAGCATTAAATTGCTGTGCAACTTGGGTTATTGGCATATTAAAACTTCTTGTTAATTGAAGGAAAGTTGCAAGTCCTCCTAAAGTTAATCCTCCAATGCCATTAATAGCTATAACTGCCCCAATAATTGAAGTAGCAACATAATTAATATGTCCTAAATTACCCATAATAGGCATTAAAATATTAGCAAATTTATTAGCATTGTTTGCACTATTAAATAGCTTATCATTTAATAAATCAAAATCGCTTTTTGATTCCTCTTCATGACAAAATACCTTTACTACTTTTTGTCCTTCCATAAGCTCTTCAATATATCCATTTAACTTTCCAAGATCTTGTTGCTGTTTACCAAAGTATTTTCCACTTTTACCACCAAGATTTTTAGTTATATACAACATTAAAATCACCATTAATACAACTATTCCTGTTAATGGGATACTTAGAACAATCATTGAAACAAATACACTAATAATAGTAATTACTGAAGATAATAATTGTGGTAAACTTTGACTTATCATTTGTCTTAAAGTATCTGTATCATTAGTATATAAACTCATTAAATCACCATGAGCATTAGTATCAAAAAACTTTATTAATAATTTTTCCATATGTTCGAATAAATCATCTCTTATTTTCTTCAAAGTTGATTGTGCAATATTTACCATAAGCCTATTATATAAATATGTGGTAAATACCCCTAAATAATATATAACAGCCATAAAAGCTAAAGCCTTTAATAAAGGACTAAAATTATATTTTGATCCTTCAGAAATAAAAGGTGTTATATACACATCTATTAAATTTTTAATAAATAATGTTCCTGCCACAGCAACTAGAGAACTAACAATAATTGAAATAATAACAATAGACAATTGAAATTTGTATCCTTTAAACAAATAACCAAGTAGTCTTTTTATTGTTTTCATTGAATTAGTCTTTTCATTATTGTTCAATTTTGTCATCTCCCTTCACCTGCGATTCATATACTTCTCTATAAATATCATTATTTTTCAATAATTCATCATGAGTTCCAATTCCATTTATTTTACCATCATCTAAAACAATAATTCTATCAGAATCTTGAACAGAAGATATTCTTTGAGCAATAATAATCTTAGTAGTATCCGGAATACTCTCTTTAAATGCTTTTCTAATTAAAGCATCGGTTTTAGTATCTACTGCACTTGTAGAATCATCAAGTATTAATATTTTAGGTTTCTTTAATAAAGCTCTTGCTATACATAATCTCTGTTTTTGGCCTCCAGATACATTATTTCCGCCTTGTTCAATAAATGTATCATATTTCTTAGGAAATTTATCAATAAACTCCTCAGCCTGGGCTTGTTTACATGCTAATACTATTTCTTCATCAGAAGCATTTTTATTTCCCCATCTTAAATTATCTTTTATTGTTCCTGAGAATAAAACATTCTTTTGAAGCACCATGGATACCGAATCCCTAAGAGTCTCAATGTCATATTCTCTAACATCTTTCCCTGCTACCTTAACACTTCCTTTAGAAACATCATATAATCTAGGAATTAACTGCACTAAAGTTGATTTAGAACTTCCCGTTCCACCAATTATACCAATAGTTTCACCAGAATTTATTTTAAAATTAATATTCTCTAAAGCAACATTATCTAAATCATTTCCATAAGAAAAGCTAACATTAATAAATTCAATGTCACCATTTTCTACTTCAAATATTGGATTTTCAGCATTAGTTAAATTACTTTTTTCCTCTATAACCTCAACTATTCTTTCTGCAGAAGATTTTGCCATTGTAACCATAACAAAAACCATAGAAATCATCATTAAGCTCATTAATATATTAGTAGCATAAGTAAATAAACTTAATAATTCTCCTGTAGTCATAGCATCAGTTACTATCATATTTGCTCCAAGCCAAGACAAAAGTAAAATACATGTATACATTGTAAATTGCATTATTGGAGCATTTAGTATTATTATTTTTTCTGCACTAATAGATATTTTACATAAATTATCTGAAGCTTTGTGAAACTTTCCAATTTCATGATCTTCTCTAACATATGCTTTAACAACTCTAATAGCAGATAGATTTTCTTGTACACTTGCATTTAATTCATCATATTTCTTAAATAATTTCTTAAAAAGTGGATGTGCTTTTGTCATTATAAAATACAAAGATACTCCAAGTACAATTATTGCTCCAACAAAGATTAATGATAATTTTGCATTAATATAAAATGACATAACCATTGCTGATATTAATGTAAAAGGTGCTCTTACAAACATCCTAATTATCATTTGAAAGGCATTTTGTACATTTGTTACATCTGTTGTAAGCCTTGTAACTAATCCAGCAGTTGAATATTTATCAATGTTTGTAAAAGAAAAATTCTGGATATTGTAATACATGGATTTTCTTAAATTTCTAGCAAATCCAGTTGATGCTCTTGCTCCATATACCCCTCCAAGAATTCCAAATGTTAGTGATAACAAAGCAATAATAACCATAATAATTCCGATTTTGGTAACATACTTCATATCACCATTACCAACTCCATTATCGATTATTTTTGCCATTAATAATGGAATAATAACTTCCATAATTACTTCAAGCATCATGAAAATTGGAGTTATGATAGTGTCCTTTTTAAATTCTCCAATCTGTGATGCTAATTTTTTAATCATAATATTCCTCCTTTTGTGCTTAAACTATATGTAGTATTAAAAAATATTAATCTTTTATTTTTTCATTAAGTTTTGACAATAATTTTTTAAAAACTTCCAATTCTTCTTTAGTAAATTGATTTTCTATATTAGCTTCCAATTCTAAAATCTCTTTATAAACATCTAAATGAAGTTTAATACCTTTTTCTGTTAAAATTAATTTTTTAAACCTTCCATCTTCACACACACTAATTCTTTTAATAAATTCCTTTTTCTCTAATAATTGAATTACACTAGTTACAGATGATTTTCTAATATTAAACTCTTCTTCTATATCTTTTTGAAATATATCTCTTTTCTTAGATTCATTATAAATAAATCCAATAATCTTTCCTTGAATTCCAGTAAGTCCATATTTAGAAACTTTATTATTTATCTTTCGTTTAATTTTATTTGAAAGAATGTCCACTTCTTTTCCAATGTGAATAGTACTATCCATATATATCCCTCTTATTATTAGTTCGATTTCTAACTAATAATATAACATCATATTATTTTTGTCAACATTGTTGAAAATTTATAATGTACTATATTACTAAGCTATTTTCTAATTTATTTATTCCATCTTTCATTCTTTTTATTTTTGTTTCTTCTTTTTTTGCAGAAGTAATCCAAAGAATGTATTTACGTCTATTAGAATAAGATAAAGAGTAATAAAATTCTTTTGCCTTAGGACTTTTTTCAAGCATTTTTTTAAATTCTTCAGGAATCTCCGCCAAATTCTTTCTCTACATCTAAAGGTACCTCCATATATGTAGCATCTTTATCATCTTTCTTTTTTAGTTCTACAATAAATTTATATTTTTTTCCCATTATTAGCCTCCTTAATATAGTTTTCCTAAATTTCTTTAATTATTATGTATAGGAAACACTTATATAGATAATTATATCTTTATATTGAAAATAAGTGAGGTTTAATTTAATGAAAAAAACAATGAAATTTTTATTACTTCTTTCTTTAACTTTTTCTATTTTAATCAGTCCTATTTCCACATACAGCTCTGATATTCATCTGTTAAGAAATTTTGAAAATATTTTTGAATTACCACATAATTTTCGTAAAACTTCTGATGAAATAAATAATATTGTTAGTAAAAAAATAAACCTAACAGGACTTAAAAATCTAAACATATCAGGAAGTGGCCAGTTTTCAGAAAATTCTCTTTCTACTATTAAAAAAAATATTGATAATGATTTACCAATAACAGTTGTAGATTTAAGAGAAGAATCACATGGTTTTATAAATGGTATTGCAATAAGTTTTGAAAATAAATTAAATAATGCAAATAAAGGACTTAATTTATCAGAGGTGTTAAATACTGAAGTTAACATGCTAAATTCAATAGAATTAAAAGTGCCTGTTAAATTTTATAATGATAATAATACTGTCATACCAGAAAAGGTATCAAATGAATCTTGTATAACTTCAGAATTTGACTTAAATTACCTTAGAATCCCTGTAACTGATGGACATATTCCTAATAATGAGATGGTAAATTATTTTATAGAATTTGTAGAAAATCTTTCCACTAACACTTGGCTTCACTTTCATTGTAAAGAAGGCATAGGAAGAACAACTACATTTATGATAATGTACGATATTATGAAAAACTTTAATGAAGTTAGCCTTGAAGATATTATAAATCGTCAAGTATTAATTTCAAACATGAAAGAAACTGACACGAAAAATTTCTATTCTGGTGAAAAATATAATTTTTTAAAAGATTTTTATAACACTTATAGAGAAAAAACTATGCCAACATTAAGCATTAATAATTCTTATATTAAAAATCCTATAGTTCCAAAATTTCTTTATGTTATATCATCAGATAACATGACTAAAGATGAAGAAACTATGATTGCCACTCTTCAAGGAATTGTTTCCTCAAAATCAAATAAACAAATTTATATTCTTAGTAGCAATGAACCTGACTACAAGATTTGGCTTGAAGATTTAAATAAGAATTATTCAGTGAAATATAAAGTAATACAAGATCCTTGGAAACTTTTAAATAAATTTAAAAGCTATGTTGATGGTTATGTACTATATAACAGTGTTAATCCCGCTTCCATTAATAATGCCTGTTCCCTTGCCTCTCTAAGAAATTCTATTACAATTAATGAACCATTAGAATCAAAGGTTAAAAACTGTGGGATAGAAACATTAACTGGTGATTGTCGAAATACAGATAAAAACTGGGCATATAATAATCTATGGAATTATGGTTTAAATCATACAACTGTTATTCAGCTAGATCCAAATAAACCAATGGCATTAAGAGATTATGCCATAATGTCAAAATCTCTTGTTTTTTATGAAGATGAAATAAATAATCTAACATTGAGGAAATCTATATTTGAAAATATGAATATAGGTGGAAACTGTTTAGGATGGGGTCCTGATGAGCATACAAATGTAAGCCTAGCCTCAGAATATGGAATAGATATAATTCCATCAGACTGGACCTATAATTTGTCTGTATTAAGTTCTTTTAATTCTATGTCCTACAGTCAAAATCTAAATAAAGAAATACCAAATGAACAAAATGTACATTACATTACATTTGTCGTTTCAGATGGTGATAATCAGCAGTGGTTTCTAGGGAACAATTATAGTTCAAATAACTGGTATGGCTCTCCTTATAGAGGAAATTTTAATTTAGGCTGGT
This sequence comes from Clostridiales bacterium, assembly GCA_012519845.1. Classification (GTDB taxonomy): domain Bacteria; phylum Bacillota; class Clostridia; order Clostridiales; family Clostridiaceae; genus Clostridium. Next base: position 20,961 of record JAAYPK010000077.1, on the reverse strand, counting down.
CCATTAGCCCTTCCATATATTACTTAGCACCTACTGTATTTAACAAATACTACCTAAGTGCAAGTTCGAAAAAATATTATGATAACTTTTTAGTACCACCTTCTGGAACTGGCTATATATATCCAAGCAAGTTTCCTTTAGATTATTTGAAAAAATATACTGAAAAATTAAATAGCTATATGGAAAAAGTTGATACTAATTATGTATTAATTCTTGATGATGATGCATTATACAAAAAAAATGTTTGGGATGAATATACAATGCAACCTAATATTAATGGCTTATTTTATCTAAACTATAATAAACATAATTCTTATGAAGGGAAAATAGTTTGGTCAAATAATAAGCCTGTTGTCTCCTGCAGAGATCTACTTTGGGGTGGAATAGAAGATGAAACTGAATTAATATCAAATATTAATAATAGAATAAATCTTAATTATACAAACATTACAGATCCAAACTCCTATACTTTTGTATACGTTCATGCATGGAGTAACAGTATGGATAACTTAGAAAATTTAATTTGCAAATTAAATCAAAATCCTAAAGTTAGAGTAATAACTCCTGATATTTTCATGGCATTAATTAAAGAAAACTTATCTTCTATGTAATTTATAAAAAAGGAGATATAACTCTCAGATATAAATCATTAGTAATATCTCCACTTTGAATAAATTTGTATATAATTAAGTTCCACAATATGTTTTATACGGAATTTTAGAGGGTTCTGGTAATGAATTATAATAATCTAAATTTTTAGAATAATTAAAGGGATCTCTTATAGCATCTAATAATTTATTCATTACACTGTAATCTTCTTCATTTACTGCAGCACTTAAGGCTTCTTCAACTCTATGATTTCTTGGAATAATAACTGGATTATTTAAAGCCATAAGTTCCTTAGAAGATTCTATTGATTCTTCTTGTCTATTAAGTCTATTTTGCCACTTATTATTCCATATAGAAAATTCTTCTGTTTCAAATAATTCTAATTTATTATTTTGAGAATAAGTTAATGCTGAAAAAGTATTAGTATAATCTTCAGAATACTTTTCCATTAACAATAAAAGTTCATTAGCTAATTTATTATCATCCTCTTCTTTGTTAAACAATCCTAGCTTTTTTCTCATCCCATCAATCCAATTATCAGTGTATTCTTTATTAAAATCAAAAATAGCCTTTTGTGCTATTTTAATAGCCTTATTCTCATCACTATGTAATAAAGGTAATAATGCTTCAGCAAATCTTGCAAGATTCCAAGCTGCAATTTTAGGCTGATTTCCATAAGCATACCTTCCATAAGTATCAATTGAACTAAATACCGTATTAGGATTATAAGTATCCATAAAAGCACAAGGCCCGTAATCAATAGTTTCTCCAGCAATTGACATGTTATCAGTATTCATTACTCCATGGATAAATCCTACCATTTGCCACTTAGAAATAAGGGCAGCTTGATTTTTTATTACCTGTTTAAGTAAAAATAAATATGGATTATTGGTATTAAAGCCTTCCTTAAAATGTCTATTTATAGTATAGTCAGCTAAATCTTTAAGATCTTTTAATGATCCCCACTCAGCTGCATACTGAAAAGTTCCAACACGAATATGGCTTTTAGCAATTCTGGTTAATATAGCACCTTTCTCTTCTTTTTCACGAAATATAACTTCACCAGTTGTAACTACAGCTAAAGATCTAGTAGTTGGAATGCCTAATGCATTCATTCCTTCACTTACTATATATTCTCTAAGCATTGGTCCAAGTACTGCTTTTCCATCTCCACCTCTAGAATATTTTGTTTTTCCTGAACCTTTTAATTGAATATCGTATAATTCTCCCTTTGGAGTCTTTTGTTCACCTAAAAGAATTGCTCTGCCATCACCTAACATAGTAAAGTATCCAAATTGATGACCTGCATAAGCTTCAGCTAAAGGTGTTGTTCCTTCTAGAATTTCATTACCAGAAAGAATATGCCCACCTTCTTCACTTAATAATTTTTCTCCATTTAAACCTAAAGAAGTACATAACAAATTATTAAAAGCAACTATTTTAGGTAAAGGAACCTTATCTGGACTTTGTAAGCTATAAAACATACTTGGCAGTTTAGTATAACTATTTTGTAAATTAAATCCTATATCAGTTTTATACTTCATATTGCCTCCTTATCATTCTATTGTAAGTACTGTCTTTTTAGTTTAATCTTTTAAGAACTTATTATTCACTGTCTAAAGAGAATAAATATTTGAATACTTATTTCTTAAATATTGTACATAATATTTAATATTTAATTCTTCATTTGTAGCCTTCTTTATTAAGTCCTTAGGCTCATATACTGATCCATAAACATGTATTGTTTCTTTTAATTTTTTATTTATTTTTTGAAAATCTCCTTCTTTTAATGATTCTAAAATTTTAGGATCATCCTTTAAAAATTTATGGATAATCTGTGCACCATATATATTACCTAAAGCATAACTCGGGAAATATCCAAAAGATCCATCTGCCCAATGTAGATCCTGCAAAATCCCTTCTTTGTCATTTTTAGGTTCTATACCTAAATACTCTTTATATTTTTTATTCCATAAATAAGGTAGTTCATCAACTGTAACTTCATCATTAAAAATAGCCTTTTCAATTTCATATCTAATAATTATATGAAGGCTATAAGTAAGCTCATCAGCCTCTGTTCTTATTAATGATGGTGTTACCTTATTTATAGCTTTATAAAATTCTTCAATTCTAACGTTATTAAATTGATGGAAATGTTTATTTATTACTGGTAATAAATAAACCAAGAATTCATAACTTCTGCATAATATATTTTCATACATTCTTGATTGTGATTCATGAATTCCCATAGAAACGCCTGTCATAAGACCTGTATCCTTTAATTTTTCACTAATATTTTGCTCATATATTCCATGACCTGCTTCATGAATAGAACTATATAGTGCATATGTTATATCATCTTCATGATAATTTGTAGTGATTCTAACATCCTTTGATGAAAATTCAATAGTATATGGATGAACACTTTCATCTAGTCTTCCTTTATTTAAATCAAATCCTATTTTTTTAATAACTTCCATTGATAATTTTTTTTGTTCTTCTATATTAAATTGGCCTTTAAACATACTATTATCAATGGTTACATCACTTTTTTTTATTTCATTTAATAATTTTATTATTTCTTTTTTTAGTTCTCCAAATAATGTATCTAATATTTCAACAGTAATACCTGGTTCATATTGCTCTAATAAAGCATTATATTTATTCCCCTTATATCCCCAATAATTTATAAATTCTTTTTTATACTTAATAACCTTTTCTAAATAAGGTTTGAAAATGTAATAATCCCCTTTTTCCTTAGCTTCTTCCCATGCTTTTTCAGATTTTGAACATAATGATACAAAGACTTTATATTTATCTTTTGGTATTTTCATTGTTTCATTATATTCTTTAGATAGTTTTTTTATCATTGCTTTATTTACATCATCTAAATCATCCATTTTATCACCGAAAAAATCCAAATATTCTTTTACTTTACTTGAAGTAATTTTAGAAAAAACTTCACCTGACAAATATTCAATTATATCAGCTCTTGATTCCAATCCTTCTTCAGGCATATAAGTTGTCATATCCCAATATAGTACATTTGATATTTCATTTAATCTATTTATTTCTCCTATATATTCTTTTAATTCTTTTAACTTTTCTTCCATAAAATCACCTCTTATTAATTATATTACACATATATCCTTAGAATATTATTTATTTTCTTAACTCATACTAATTGTAAGAAAGGACTGATACACTTTGATGGAAAAAGATTATAAAACTTATGTAAATGAGACTAAAACAAAACTATCCTCAGTTGAAGCCTGTATTACTGAAGCTCATGCATTAGCACCAGAAAAAGATAAAGCAATGGTTGAAAATGTAATGAAATCTCTACAAAATACTCTGCAGTTATTATCTGATCTTAATTAATTATGAAGGAAATTTAAAATTAAAAATAAATAAGATCTAAGAGTGCAGGAAAATAAGAAATAAACTTGGCATAAGCCAAGTTTAACAAAATTTATTTATTAACAAATCCTTTTGTTTTTCATTCTGTCTAGTTAATATCCACTATAAAAGTAATTTTGCAAATTCCATATTATCGAATTCATTTTCTTTAATATAACCTAAGGAATCAAATAAATAAGTTTTATGATGTTCTACAGTTTTTGAAAAACTTTGTATAAAATCCACAATAGATTCTTTTGATTCCCTATTGTTATTAGTATATCTTCCTACTAAATAAAACCTTATAAAAGAATATCTTGCTAAAAGCATAATATATCCATCAAACATTGACTCTGTTTCAGAAAAAGGAAACATATTATTATAAATAAAATTAACTAAATAATTTTCAAAAATATAGCTGAATTTATATAAATAATCTTCATTATATTTTTCAAAAGCCTTAATGTAAAAATTCGAATTTTTACTTATATCTGTTTCTTCATTAATTTTAAACCCATTTATAAGTTCACTTGTATATTCTCTAAAAGTAGTACTATCTACTTCTTTAAACACATCTAAGAAGCCCAGCATCTTTTGAAAAAAATCCATTTGAATGATGTATCTTAATAAATTACTGTCATCAAAATCTTTTACTTCATTTATGTTGAAATTTTGAATATATTTTAATCCATTATTCATGCTAATATTAAACTCTTCCTCTAAATTGTAAAGAAAACTTCCTAAAATATAAATTCTACTACTTAATTTAATTTTTCTATTTTGTAATATATTAATACTTATATTTCTAATTTCTTTATAATATTTAATTGGAGAATTTTTGAATTCCGAAGCATTTGTACTTACTTCACTAGAAACTATATGTTTACCTAAATCCCCTATACTTTCCTTAGTCTTTATACCTTCTTCTTTAAGTAAAATAATTCTTGCTGCCTCAGGACATGCCACATCTAATGAAGTTTCGTATATTCCATCTATTATATTAGTTATCCTTGGAAAGGATGTACAAACATTTGAAAGATATTCTTCTCCTAAATTAGAATGAATCATACATAAATTTTTATCATCTAAAAATGCACACCTTTTATCCTTATTTAACTTAACTCTTCCATAATCTATTTTACTAGTTTCACAGCTTTCATTAATATAAAGATTTTTTTGAAATAATCTCTTCATTTCTTTATTATCTACTTTATAATACTGCTTAAAGGTAATCTTATCTATATCAATATCCCAGCCAATACAGCAACTATCCTTACAGCTCCCTCCTATACACTTAAATTCTTCAAGATATAAAGGGTTCATTTTTTTAACATTCTTAATCATTTTATACTTCCTTTTAAAATCTTTCTTACATCGCCAATCATATACAAGGAACCACTTATTAAAATAAGGTCCTCTTTATCAGCTTCATTAATTACTGACTTAAGTGCTTCATTATAATCACTATAAGCCAGGCAATTATTATTGTATTTTAATATAATTTTTCTTAATTCCTCTGAGCTTTCTGCTCTATCATTATGAGGTGTAAGAGCATAAACCTTTTTAGCATTTTTCACTATTACTTCAACCATTTTTTCTACTTCTTTATCTGCTAAAATACCTAATACTAAATAAAGATTTTTATATTTGAAATATTTATTAATATTATTATTAAGTGAAGTAATACCCTGAATATTATGTGCACCATCAATTACAATAAAAGGATTTCTTTTTAATATTTCTAATCTGCCTATCCATTTTACTTTCAAAATACCTTCCTTGATTTCCTCAGAAGTTATTTCAAACCCTTCTATTTCACTAATTTGTTTATAGGTTTCTAAAGCTACAAGAAGATTTTTTATTTGATGCTCACCAAGTAAAGGTAAATCTACCGTAAATTCTTCCTTATTAAAATTAACCTTAATTCTTTGATATATTTTGTCCTTATCTACTAATTCAATAAACTCACCTTTTTCAAAATCAACTATAGTGAGCTTTGAATTACATTCTTTAGCTTTATTAGAAAGTACCTTAAAAGCCTCATTTTCTTGAGGATAAATAACTACAGGCACATTATTTTTAATTATTCCAGCTTTCTCATTTGCTATTTCTTGCAAAGTATTCCCTAAAAGATTTGTATGATCAAAACTTATAGATGTAATAACACTTATTATTGGAGTTATAACATTGGTTGAGTCTAATCTACCTCCAAGGCCTACTTCAATAACACCATAATCTATTTTTTCTTTTTTAAAATATAGAAACATTAAACAGGTTATAATTTCAAATTCCGTTGGATGATTCATCCCTTCACTTATTACAATATCCACAGCTTTTTTTACATCATCCATTAATTCACCAAGAACTTTTTGTGGGATATTATTCCCGTTTATTTGTATTCTTTCTTCAAATTCTTCAATATAAGGAGAAGTATACATTCCTACTTTATAACCTTTTTCTATTAATAATTCTGTAATTATTGCTGTTGTTGAACCTTTACCATTTGTCCCTGCAATATGTATTAATTTTAAATCCTTTTGAGGATTTCCTAAAACTTCAAGTAATCTATAGGTTCTCTCAAGTCCATAATTTGATCCAAAATTACCCACCTCATGTATATAATCCATTGCTTCATTATATGTCATTTATATCATCCTATCTTACTTATGAATATTATTCAATTTCAACCTTAATTATATTTTTAATAGTATTATTTTTCAAGAACAAAGTAATCTTATCTTTTTTCTTACTTAATTTAAGATAAAAAATAAGAGCTATGCATATATGGTATTTTTCATCCCATATAGCGTAGCTTCTACAAAATTCTTATTTAGCCATATCTTTTTTTTGCTTTAATAATTCAATAACTGCCGGCAATAATGATAATAAAATAATAGCCATTACTACAATACTGAAATTATTCTTAACTATTGGAATATTAGAAAAGAAAAAGCCTGCTAAAGATACAATTGATACCCAAAGTGTAGCTCCAATAATGTTGTATGAAAAGAACTTTCTATAAGTCATTTCTCCTATTCCAGCTACAAAAGGTGCAAAAGTTCTAACTATAGGCACAAATCTTGCAATTACAATTGTTTTTCCGCCATACTTTTCATAAAATTTATTTGTTTTATCTATATGCTCCTGCTTAATCAATTTACCTTTTTTTATTAATTTAGGCCCAATAAATCTTCCAATAGAATAATTTGATGCATCTCCTAAAATTGCTGCTAAATATACTACTGGAATTAGAATAAATATTTTTAATGATCCTAATGCTGCAAAAGATGCTGCTGCAAATATTAATGAATCTCCAGGTAAAAAAGGTGTAAAAACTAAACCAGTTTCACAAAAAATAATAATAAATAATAAAATATATGTTGCTACTCCATAATCAGAAATTATACTTCCTAAATGTACATCTAAATGTAAAAATATATCAATAGCACTACTAATTATATCCATTAACTTCACTCCTTTTATTGTATAATTATAACTCTAATTTAAATTTAATACATATTTTTAACATACATTTAACTTTTTTGGCATAAAAAAGTTGATATAATGAAATATTATATCAACTTTCTTTTAAATTAGTTTAATGCTTCTATTCTGCTTTTTACAGCCTCTAACATTTCCACATATTTGATTCTTTTCTCTTTTTCTCCCTCAACAACTGTAGCAGGTGCTTTTGCCACAAAGCCACTATTATTAAGTTTTTTATCAATTCTATCTATTTCAGATTCTAATTTTTTAACTTCTTTATTTAGTCTTTCAAGTTCTTTATCTTTATCTACTAAATCTAAAAGTGGCATAAATAATTCTCCACCCTTAACAACAATTGAAACAGCATTTTCTGGAACTTCCTTTTTATCTTCAATAAATGTTACTTCAGAAGCTGAAGCTAACTTCTCAATATAAGTAACTCCTGCTTTAAAAGCTTCCTTAGCTTCTTCTCCTATATAACATATTACCTTTGCTTTTCTTGATGGTGGAACATTCATTTCAGCTCTTACATTTCTTAAAGCTTTTATTCCTTCAATAACATATCCCATATCAAGCTCTGCTTTTTCATTATATAATTCATCTTTAAATAATGGCCATTCTGCATTAACAATTGTATCTTTATCAGTTAAATGAGTATATATTTCTTCTGTAATAAATGGCATTACTGGATGTAATAATTTTAATCCTTTTGTTAATACATTATAAAGGACATTGTAAACTATTCCTTTTTCCTTTTCATTATCACCATATAGTACTGGTTTTACAAGTTCTATATACCAATCACAGAATTCAGTCCACATGAAATCATATACCTTTTGAACTGCAATTCCAAGTTCATATTTATCAAAATTATCAGTTACTTCTTTAACTAATGAATTAACTTTTGATAAAATATACTTATCAGCTAAGGAATATTCAGTGCAACCCTTATATTTGTTCATTATATCCTTATCTAAGTTCATCATAACAAATCTTGAAGCATTCCATATTTTGTTTGCGAAATTTCTTGCTGATTCAACTTTTTCAGGATAATATCTTATATCATTACCAGGGGCATTACCTGTAATTAACATAAATCTTAATGCATCAGCACCATACTCATCTATTACTTCTAATGGGTCTACACCATTTCCTAAGGATTTACTCATTTTCCTTCCTTCTGAATCTCTAATTATTCCATGAATTAAAACAGTGTCAAATGGTGTTTCATTCATATTATGAAGTCCTGAGAATATCATTCTAGCTACCCAGAAGAATATAATATCATATCCTGTAACTAATACATTTGTTGGATAAAAATACTCTAAGTCATCTGTTTTTTCTGGCCAACCTAAAGTAGAGAATGGCCATAGTGCTGATGAGAACCAAGTATCTAATACATCTTTATCTTGTTCTAAGTTAGTTGAAGAACATTTTGTACATTTACAAGGTGTTTCTTCACTTACTATTATTTCACCACAATCCTTGCAGTACCAAACTGGAATTCTGTGTCCCCACCATAACTGTCTTGAAATACACCAGTCTTGTATATTTTCCATCCAGTTATAATAAGTTTTTTCAAATCTTTCAGGCACAAACTTTGTTTTCTTATTTCTAACTATTTCAATAGCCGGCTTAGCTAATTCTTCCATTTTAACATACCATTGTTTAGATATTATTGGCTCAACAGTTGTTCCACACCTGTCATGAGTTCCAACATTATGTGTATGAGGTTTAATCTTAACTAAAAGGCCTTGTTCTTCTAAATCTTTAACAATAGCTTTTCTAGCTTCATATCTATCCATTCCTTGGTATTTTCCACCAAATTCATTTATTACACCTTTATCATCCATAACTCTTATCTCTCTTAAGTTATGTCTTTTACCAACAGCGTAATCATTAGGATCGTGGGCAGGCGTTATTTTAACAGCTCCTGTTCCAAATTCCATATCAACATAGTCGTCCGCTATTATTGGTATTTCTCTATTACAAAGAGGTAAGATTAAATTTTTACCAACTAAATCTTTAAATCTTTCATCCTTTGGATTTACTGCTACTGCTGTATCTCCTAATAAAGTTTCCGGTCTTGTAGTTGCTATTTCAAGGCTTCCACTTCCATCAGCTAAAGGATAATTTATATGCCAAAAGAAACCTTCTTGTTCTTCATATTCTATTTCTGCATCTGATAATGCAGTTTGGCACTTAGTACACCAATTAGTAATTCTATTACCTTGATATATTAATCCTTCATTATATAATTTAACAAAAACATGTTTAACTGCTTTGTCTAAATGTTCATCCATAGTGAATGCTTCTCTTGTAAAATCAGCAGAAACTCCAACTTTTTTAAGCTGGGTTCTTATTCTTTCTCTATATTCATCAGACCATTCCCATACCTTTTCTAAAAAAGCTTCTCTACCCATTTCTTTTTTATCTAAACCTTTTTTAGCTAATTCATTTGCCACTTTTACTTCTGTAGCAATGGAAGCATGATCCTCACCTGGCACCCATAAAGTACAATAACCTTGCATTCTTTTAAATCTAATTAGCATATCTTGAAGTGTATTATCTAAAGCGTGCCCTAAATGAAGCTTACCAGTTATATTTGGTGGTGGCATTACAATAGAATATGGTTTTTTACTTTTATCAATTACCGGTGTAAAATACTTTTTTTCTTCCCAATTCTTATAAATCCTATCTTCAAATTCTTTAGGATCATATGTTGTTTTTAACTCTTTATTTTCTAACATGTTTACCCTCCGTTTATTCAAATAATAAAAAAAGCCTTAATCCAAAAAGGACGAAGACTCGCGGTACCACCTTAATTTCTAAAATAATTATTATTTTAGACACTTATTTGTTAACGACATAACGCCGTCTTTAGTTACTATTATTTCACTAAAGAAGCTCAAAAGCTACCTTCAAAACCAATTATATAAGGTATTCCACCAAGCTACCTCTCTCTTTAATACTTTTGGCTTTTACTCCTCTTTATCATAGCAATAAAATATTAATTTATTTTATGATAAAGCATTAAGTATTCTTTGTCAAATCCTTTATAAAAAAACCTCTTCTTGTCTTAGCAGTATATATACATAAATAAATGGAATGATAATATCTAATATAGTTATTGATAGAAAATTCGCGGTACCCTCATAACTATTCCATATACTCATTAATGCAGCTATAATAAATAATAATATACCAGATTTTTTATTAAGTAGAATTAATATAACAGATACTAACATTACTATTGAAATTATGTATACTATAGCTATATCTGCAAAGGTATTAAGCTTCCCTTTTCCAATCATATTTATTAACCCTTTAACTTTATCAAAACCTAATTGAATTGATATTAGAGAAATTAATAAAGATAATGAATAAATAATATAATAAACTGAAATTATTTTTGTAAAGACATTTAGTTTCTTATCCATTTTGACCTCCAATTGTACATATATTTTATATTTATATATTATATGCAAATTGAGGCAATTTTATTTCAAAAAAAAAGATCCTTACAAGGATCTTCTTAAAATTCATTTTACTTTTCGCCAAAATATAATTCTTTTTGTTTAAAAATAAAGAATAAATATAATGCTGGAATTATTAAATTAGAAACTAATGTTAATAAAATATTTGAACTGCTATAAATAAGAGCATAAATTAAATTAGCAACTACAGCAACTACAAATATAATTACTCCTATTTTTTTCTTGGCTAAAACTAAGGCACAACCTAAAATCATTATTATTCCAAATAAAAATGAAAAAATTAGACTTCCTACTGTTAATTGCGATTGTCCTAGTTTTTTTAATTCACTATTGATAGTATCTAAGGTCATTAAAGAAATAAGTGTACCAATTAATCCTATCCCATTACCTATGAAATAAAGAATTGATATAACCTTTATCCCAGTACCAACCTTTTGTTCTACTTCATTTTCAAAATCCATATAATCATCCCTCCATTTATTTTTCCATTTTTAGCTTAACATGTAATTATATCCTTGTCAATTGTGTTAAATAAACTCAATTTTCCAATTAAAATAGCCAGTTTCAGGATTTCTTTCATACTTAAAATATGCAGAGAAAACAGTTCCTTTTTTGCTTTTTAAATTTCTGAAACCAACTTTTCCGTTTTTTAATAGTAATTGAACCATTTCCTTTGAAACCTTTTTACCAAAGGAAGTAATATACTTATCATCTTTCCATATAGTATAATTACAGCCATTTTTCCAGTTGGTACATCCAAATGCCTTTTCACCTTCAATTATGTCATTCCCACAAATAGGGCATTTTCCTAAGCTTTCTGCCCCCTCTGGAAGATCTACTTTGAAATTCTTAAGCATTGAAGTATCCTTTTTTATATCCTCCACTGCCTCTACTGTAAAATCTCTAATCATTGATAAAAAATCATCTTTTTTAAATTTACCCTTTTCTATATCAGACAAAGTTTTTTCTAGCTTTCCTGTATATTCAAGGTCCAATAATTCTTTTACTGGAAAAACTTCCACTAAATTTCTTCCAAGCTCTGTACATGTTAAGCTTTTTCCCTTAGTTTTTATATATCCAGTATCTTTTAATTTTTTAATTGTTTCTGCTCTTGTAGCTGGAGTTCCAATACTAAACCCACTTAATATTGAAGCCATCATTTCATCTGAATCTTCCTCATCCTTAAAGCTTTTACCACAAGTCTCCATAACCCTAAGCAAGGTTTTTTCTGTATGTAATTTAGGAGGCTTCTTTGTTACTTTACTAACTTCACTTGAGACAATATCAACTATTTCTCCTTCACTAACTTTAGGTAATATAGTGTCTTTACTTTCTATTTTTTCTACAACTCTAAAGCCTTCAACGATTTGTACCTTTCCTTTAGAAATAAATGTTCCTTTAAGCTGTTCTTCATTAACTTTTATAGTTAATTTAGTTTCTTCAAATACTGCAATAGGCATAAATTGCATTACAAATCTATTTCTTATGGCAGTATAAACTATCTCTTCATCCTTACTTAAGCCACTTGGTTTAATATAGGTAGGAGTAATTGCACTATGGCTTTCCACCTTATTATTATCGAAAATTCTTTTACTATCTTTAAATTTTATTTGGCTTTCATAAGGTAGTCCTTCCTTTACAGCTTCTAATACTTTCTTTGTTTTATCCTTTAAACTTTCATCTAAAGCCACACTACCTGTTCTTGGGTAAGTTGTGAACTTTTTTTCATATAGACTTTGTGCAACCTTTAAAACTTTATCAGAAGTCCAACCTTTATACTTACTTGTAATATATCCTTGAAGATTTGACAAATTAAAAAGTAATGGTGGATATTCATTTTTTCTTTCAACTTGCTTTTCTATAATTTCACCATTTTTTTCATCCAATAATTTTTTTAAGTTATCTACAAAATTCTTATCTTCAAATTTCTCATTATTATTTTCATCATAATAAATACCTTGAAATTCTTCATTATCTTTTGTTTTAAAATCTGCAATTAACTTAAAATAAGATGATGCTTTAAAGTTTTCAATTTCCTTATCTCTATCATATATTATTTTTAGAGTTGGCAATAGAACTCTTCCCACATTTATTATTTTACTTTTATTTGGACTATATCTTAAAGTAGAAACAGAAGTTAAATTAATTCCAATTATCCAATCAGCCCATTGCCTTCCGATACCAGCATCCTGCAAACACTTCATTTCACTATTTTTTTTTAGATTATCCATACCTTTTCTTACTTCATCAGGTGTCCATTCATTTAAAAGTAATCTGTATATATTTTTGTTAGAATTTAAATACATAAATATTTCTAAAGAAATAAGTTCTCCTTCTCTATCTTGGTCAGTAGCAGATATTATTCCATCTACATCTTCACGATTAACTAAAGAACTAATTATATCAATTTGCTTTTTAGCCCCTTTATCTACTATTTCCTTATTAACTGAATCACTCTTTATTTTGTATTTAAATTCTGATGGAATAAAAGGAAATTTATCTATTCTCCAGGATCTCATATTTTCATCATAGTCCTTGGCATCATACAATTGAAAAAGATGTCCAAAAGCCCATGAAATAATATAATTATCTCCCTCAAAATATCCATCATTTCTTTTTTTAATATTAAATGCATCTGCTATATTCTTAGCTACAGATGGCTTTTCTGCTATAATTACCTTCTTCAACTATAACCTTCTCCTCTTACGTCACATTTCATTATTCATCCAAATACAAAAATTAGTATAGCACAAAAATAAAGTCCAAATAATATTTATGGAAAACAATCTTCCAGATAACTTGTCGTATTTATAAAATTTCAAAAAACAAATAAAGACTATTATAAATATAATAAACATTAATATAAAGCTTATACCATAAAGTCTAAATACAAAAAAAACAAAGTACCATAAAAAATTAAGTAATAATTGCAAGTAATAATAAAATAAAGAATCTTTTATATTATTACCTGTTTTTCCAACCATAAATATTCTATAGGATGAAAATCCCCATATTATATATAATACCACAGTAATTATTGATAAAATAATAAATGGTGGAATAAAAAATGGCTTAATTAGTTCATTATAAGTATTAATACTATTTTTTATAAATAAATATGTTAAAGATAATATTGCTGAGGAAATAAAAATACTTCTAATTAACTGTATTATTTTACATTTTCCCTTTACTTTAAAAATATTATTCATTAAATCTCCTTTAATATTAATTTATATATTATATTTACTAAAGGAGAAAAAAATTATAAATATATATCTGAAAATTCAATAGCTACTTTTTGTTTTATGCTTTCCTCATCATATATATAATCAATATCATAATAATCAGATACTTCCGCAACATTTAAAGTAATAATAAAATTTGTTCCATTTTCCTTTGATGATTCAACCTTTATTTGTCCCTCATTAAGTTCAAGTAATGACCTTGATAAAAATAGCCCTAATCCACTACCTTCACGTTGTCTATTTAAAGCCTTATTTAACTTTGTAAATTTGTCAAACAAAAATGGTAAATCTTCTTCACTTATAGTATACAAATTATTTTTCAATTCTATTTTTACAATTTCCTCATTTTTAGATATATTAATAAATAACTTTCCTGAAGGTTTGCCATACTTAACGTAATTAGAAATTATATTTAATATTACCCGTTCAATCATATCAATATCAACATAACAATATATTTCTTCTTCCTCTGAATCAAAAGTAAGTGTATTATCTATTGATTCTATATATGTTTTACAAGCTAACGAAGCATTTTCAACAACTGAAACAATATTACATAATTTAAAATTAGGAACTAAATATCCTTCAGAAACTTTATTAGCATCAATAAAATTATTAATTGTTCTAATTAATCTTAATGAATTTTGTTTAATAATTCCTTGATTTTTTAATAAACTCTCTGAATTTTTATCTTTTAAATATATTTTATTTATTTGTAATGCTGATGATATAGTATTAATTGGAGTTCTTAATTCATGAGAAATATTAGAGTAAAATTGGTTCTTAACTTTCTCTTCTTTTAAGTATTCATCATATTCCATAGTTAACCTGTGATTTTCTTTAATTACTGATACATCTTTAGTATAAATAAGACTATTAGATTCAGTTAATTTAACATAATATATTTCATATTCTTTTCCATCGTGTACAACACTTATTACATGGTATAATTCTTTCTCCGAAACATTCATAGTTGATAATTTTTTATACCGCTCTTTTAAAAATGATAAATTACTATATTCCTTAATTAATAAATCAATTGCTACATATATACTTTCACCTATTAATTTATTAGAATCTTTTATTCCAAACATATTTACATTTGTATTGTTTATATAAGTTATTCTATCTGCAGTTATCATAATTATTCCATCTTTAATTGTTTCAACTAACTCTCTTCTACTTTTTTCTACCTTTTCACTTATTTTTTGGAATTCCTGTAAATTTTTATTTTTAGCGAGTAAAACTTTATTCATATCTTTCTGTAAAACTTGTATGTCTTGCAATAATTTTTTTTGCTTTACATAACTATTATAAAAATAAAATTCATACATTAAGTAATACATAATATAGTATGAAATATATTCTAATATAAAATAAAATATATTATTTGTTATATTAGAAAAACTATTATAGATCCCTATATCTTGATAAATTGATGTTACACTTATATATACTAAAAAAAGTACTTTTTCTTTTTTGCTTATTGTCTCCCCATTATAAATAACACAAGCTGCCCAAACTCTAAATATAGTCATTATTAATGTATATGTAAAATTAAATTGACTTAATTCTTTTAAAAATAAAAAACCAAACAATATAACAATAATACTAGTTAATAAATATACAAATAGTGCTTTATACTTACTTGCATTTTCTCTTTCTAAAATGAAGGCTATAATTATTATCAAATATATAAATATATTTTTAGAAATATTATTCTGCAATATTAAACTATTAATTAAAGGCGTATTATTCATCTGAAAAAGAAATATATTACTAAAAATAAATACTGCTAATATAATATAAGAAACACCAATATTTCTGTAAAGACCATCAATATAATCCCCTTTAATTAAATAAATAATAATAGATAAAGCTAGCACTATTACAGCACAATATGTTTCTAATGAAATTGAAAGTATAACATTATTTTTATCAAAAAGATAAAAAGATGTATATAATATTATTATTGGTAATGAAATTTTATTTATTATTTTTGCTATGTAATCTGTCATCTATATCACCTTTTTGAAAAATATCTCTGTTCTAGTTCCTTCATTTACTTTACTATGAACCTTCATTCTTGCTTTTTGTTTTTCAACCAATCTACTCACTATAAACAATCCAATTCCTGATCCCTTTTCATTTATTAATTCATTATTATTACCCATTGAATACTTTTCAAAAGCATTATATAGGCTTTCCTCATCCATTCCTATACCATTATCTTCAATAGTTAAAAGAATTTCTTCATTTATTTCTTTTAATGAAACTTTAATTTTCCCTCCACTACTTGTGAATTTTATAGAATTAGATACAAGATTTATTATTATTCTTTGTATAAAGTCTACATCAATTTCAGCGTAAAAATCATAACTTTCTGTTTCAAAACTTAAAGTAATATTTCTTGTTTCTGCATAATCTACTAACCCTAAAATAATTTCTTCAACTACTTGTGAAATATTCTCTTTAAATAAATTAGCAGACAAAAATTCAGATTTAATTTTACTTTCATCTATAATATTGTTAGTAAATTTAATTAATGAATTACAACTTTTATTTGCAATTTCATTATACTTTGCTAAGGCCTCGTAATTATTCTCCTTAATGAATAAATCTGATACTTGAGCTGCAGAATAAATAACGTTAATTGGTGTTTTTAAATCATGAGAAATATTAGATAAAAAGTTTCTTTTTAATTTTTCTTCAAAAACTTTATTATCTAAAAGCTCTTGCATTTTATATTTGTTTACTTGCTCAGTTATATCTGTAAATAAAATTAAAGACTCATCCTCACTATCAAGGGATTCTAATACCTCAAGATTTAAATATTTAGTATTATATTCTAATTTTAATTCTCCTCGAATCATTTCATTATTAATAACATTAAATTCTTCCTCATCTATATTTAAAAGTTTAGTTAATTTCTTATTAATTATACTTTTTATATTCTCCGTTTCTAGTATTTCTAGAAAGCTATTATTAGCATATTTAATTCTTTTACTATTGTCATCAATAATTACTATAGGTATAGGAACATTTTTAAAGAAGGATTTCATAGTTAAATCTTTACTTTTTAAATATTTTTGTGAAAAATCTAATTCTTTATTTTGATGAATTATTTCTTTATTTAACCTATTCATTTCTTCATTTTTTTCATAATATTTATCAAATATAATTTTATATGGACTATTAATCATTTTTGAAATAGTGGCAACACAATTAACTAAAAAGCATATGTAAAGACTAATCCTATTTATACTATCCCACTTAATATTTTTATCTACTAAAATAACAGCTAAAATATTAATAGCAATAATAATATATAACGAAATTATACTGAACTTAAAATAATTAATTTCTTTTTCTCTAAGGAAAGGATAGTCCGCTAAATTTGTATAATTGAAATAATTTATTATAGAAACAATTAAGCAGCAAAATATAGCAATATAGTCTTCCTTTCTAATATAATTTAAATATAAAGTAGCAACAATTGTTATAAAAATACTAATTAAATAAATAGTAATATTATTTTTCTTATTATTAATTTCTCTTATATAATTGTTCCATATTAAGGAAAATAAAGCACTATAAAAAGCAGCTAAAATACATGTAGAAAATCTCATATTATATAAAAGATTATTGGGTTCCAATGGTAAAAACCAACTTAAAGATTGCAGACTTATTATTGAATAAATCACAATAACTAATAATAGATATTTACTTTTATATATTCTAACAGTATTTTTTAAAATAATTAAAATAATAACTGAAGCAATTATATATATTAAGCTAATTATAGCATCACCTATACCATTTAATAACTTATTTGCAATTATCAATAGTATAAAGGATAATATAGCAAAAATAATCGTGCCAAAAATATGTGTTAGTTTAACATACATTATATCTATATTTTCTTCTTTATCCACCATAATCCCCCCTTATTTAATTCTACACTATTAATATAAACAGTAAACTATAATTAGATAAATTTATATTTTATTAACATATACTGTGATTTTGTCCTAAAAAATAACTTCAAGAATATTTCTTGAAGTTATTCATATAAAATTCTATACATATTATAATTTGTGTTTACTTTATCTACATATGTTTTGGTTTCAGGATAAGGTATATAGCTTAATTCTATGCCATTTTCAGAATAATCCTTACTTGATAGCCACTCCTTTACCCTTCCTCTTCCTGCGTTATATGCAGCTACAACTAAATCCATATCTTCAAATTCATCTCTCAAATTATTTAAATACCAACATCCCATTTTTATATTATAATCTTCTTCATATAGTTTATCAGGTGTATAATCACTTAATCCCATTTCACTAGCTATCCATTTTCCTGTATCTTCTGTAATTTGCATTAAGCCTACAGCATCCTTATGAGATCTTGCATCAGCTTTAAATTTACTTTCTGTTTTTATTATTGCGAGAACAAAATATGGATCTAAATTATACTCAGCAGCATATTTATCTACAGCCTCTTCATGTTTTGATGGAAACATATAATTCTTTAAAACTATATTTATTCCTAAAATTAAAATTAATACTATTATAAATGTTGTAAATATTCTTTTAAATTTCATGACCTCTCCTCTATGAAATTAATTTAATAAACTCTATCATATCCTTTACCTGCTCTTTAGTACTCGCAATATTGCTATTATTATTTATCAATATATTAGCATACTCCTTTTTTTCATCTATAGGCATTTGAGAATTTATTCTACTTACAGCCTCGTTATTAGATAATCTATCTCTGTTTTTTATTCTTTGTATTTGTGTATTAACATCTGCCCATACTAATATTATATAATCCATATCCTTATGAAGGTTATTTTCTATTAATGTTGGTGCATCTAAAATCACAAGCTTTTCTCCGTTTTTTTCATATCTTTCAAATG
Organism: Clostridiales bacterium; assembly: GCA_012519845.1. GTDB lineage: Bacteria > Bacillota > Clostridia > Clostridiales > Clostridiaceae > Clostridium. Next base: position 1,801 of record JAAYPK010000077.1, on the reverse strand, counting down.
CCATATTTATTTCTTTCTTTATATATGGTATTATGATTTCTTCATACTTAATTCTAAATTTAGGAAACTTAAAGATATGATTACCAAATTCTTTTCGTCGCAATTCACCTCTCCAGTCAAAATAACCATCTCCAAATTCTGCCCTAACTCTTTCTAAAATTTCTGGATACCTATCTAAAACACCTTTTGCTAGCAAATCAGCATCAATCACTTTAAAACCTGCTGCAATTAGCATATTGGAAACTGTTGATTTTCCAGTACCTATACCACCAGTTAACCCAATCTTTAGCATATTACTCCTCCTTATTTTGCTTCATACCATGTAGTACCTTTATTTAAATCCACATCTAAAGGTACGTGTAATTTAATGGCACCTTCCATTTCTTCTTTTACTATATCAGAAACTTTTTCCACTTCATCTGATTTAACATTTAATATTAATTCATCATGAACTTGTAGTATTAATTTACTTTTTAGTTTTTCCCTTTTTATTCTATTAAATACATTTACCATGGCTATTTTAATAATATCTGCTGCACTTCCTTGAATTGGTGCATTCATTGCAAGTCTTTCTCCTAAAGCCATAACTATTTTATTTGTAGAATTTAATTCTGGTATAAACCTTCTTCTATTAAGAATAGTTAAAACATATCCTTTTTCTCTTGTATCATTAATTACCTTTTCTAAGTAAGATTTTATCATAGGATATCTTTCAAAATATATATTCATATATTCTTCAGCTTCTTTTCTTGATATATTAAGATCCTTAGCTAATGAAAAAGCACTTATTCCATATACTATTCCAAAATTTACAGCTTTAGCCCTGCTTCTCATAATAGAAGTTACTTCATTAACAGGCACATTAAATACTTCTGAAGCTGTTTTCCTATGTATATCACTATGATGAATAAATGAATTTATCATATTTTCATCATTAGACATATGGGCCAAAACTCTAAGTTCTATTTGTGAGTAGTCACAAGATAATATTATATCGCCTTTTTCCTCAGGGATAAATATTTTCCTAATTTCTCTACCCATCTCATATTTTATAGGTATATTTTGAAGATTTGGCTCTGTACTTGATAATCTTCCTGTTGTTGTTACTGTTTGATTAAAACTTGAATGAATATGTCCATCCTCATCAATTACATTTTTTAACCCTTCAATATATGTAGAGTTCAATTTTGTAATTTGCCTATAGTAAATAATTTTATCTATTATTGGATGTTTACCTAATAATTTTTCAAGCACTTCTACATTAGTTGAATAACCAGTTTTTGTTTTCTTAATAACAGGTAAATCTAATTTCTCAAAAAGTATTTTTCCAAGCTGTTTTGGCGAATTAATATTAAATTCTTCCTCTGCTAAAGTATAAATCTCCTTTTGAGTTTTTTCAATTTCTTCTTTAAATTTTATTTCTTGATTTTCTAATTCATTTTTATCAATATTAAAACCATATTGCTCCATAGAAGATAATACAAATACTAAAGGTAATTCAACATTATAATATAAATCTTCCATTTCATTATCTTTAATTATTTCCATTAATTTAATATATAATTTTTCCATGTAAGAAGGTAAAATATTCTCTTCTCCCTTAATGCTTAAGTACTCATAAATTAAATCTTTTAATTCATAACTTCCTTTAGACGAATCAATTAAATAACCTGCAATAGCAGTATCAAAAATTAAACCTTTAATTTCTATATTATATTTACTTAAAATAGTAATTAAAGCTTTTGAGTCATGAATAACCTTTTTAATTTTATTATTTTCCATAAAATCTTTTAATAAGTCT
>JAAYPK010000076.1 GCA_012519845.1 Clostridiales bacterium | reverse complement strand
TTCAGTTTACTTTTACCATAAAAATTACTTGGTACGGGGATAGTATTTTTATCTATAACTCTTTTTTTATTAATATGGCTACTATCTCCATAAACAATAATACTACTCATAAAAATAAATTGTTTAACTCCCTCTGATTTTGCCTTCTTAGCAATTTCAATAGTAAGATCTCTATTAATTTTATAATATAAATCCTCCATTTTTGGATCTGTAGAAACATGAGCTATTCCAGCAACATGAAATACAACATCATAACTTGAAAAGTCCTTACTTCTCCAAATATCATTTTTTGTATCAACAGTATCAATAGCATATTCTTCTGGCCATTTTTTTAACCAATTTTCAAAACTTGTTCCTATATAACTATTAGCACCAGTAATAAGTATATTTTTCATCCTATTCACCATGTTCTTCCTATTTTCCTGATAAATTTTCATTTAATACTTATAATATAATTTCTAAACACTTACACTCTCTTTTTTATCATTTTGTTCTACGTGTTTTCTTCCACCTTCTAACACACCTTCAGCTCTAAGCACCTTAAACACGGTCATAAATACTATTTTTATATCTAATATAAATGACTTATGTTCTAAATAATATCTATCTAATTCTGTTTTTTGAGCATCATCATTATGATCTCTTCCATTTATTTGTGCCCATCCAGTAATGCCTGGAAGAAGTACATGAACTCCTGCTTTTGTTCTAAGTTCTTTTAAGTTATATTGATTATATAAAGCTGGTCTTGGTCCAACAAATGTCATTTCTCCTTTTATTATGTTTATAAGCTGTGGAAGTTCATCTAAGCTTGTCTTTCTTAAAGCTTTCCCAACAGCGGTTAAATAGCTTTGTGCATCCCCAAGCTTATCTGTTGCTAAATTTGGAGTTCCAACCTTCATTGTTCTGAATTTATAAAGCTTAAAAATGTCATTATTTTTTCCTATTCTATCTTGTACAAAAAACACTGGTCCTTTTGAATTTAACTTTATTAATATTGCAACTATTAAAAATATTGGCGAAAGCAATATTAATAATACCAAACTAATTAAAAAATCGAAAAATCTTTGCATAATCCTATTTACCCCCCTTAATTTAAATGACAGTTCCCGCATCTATAAGTGAATTTTTGCTTATAACTTTTCCTGATGTAATACAGGCACCAGGACCTATAACAGATAAATCTTGTATATTAACCATACTTCTAATAACTGCACCAGATGATATATGAACTCCATTACCTATATTGCAATCATGATCTATAGTTGAATTAATATTTAAAATACAGCCTACTCCAACTTTGCTATTTACATTAACTACTGCACCAGATAAAATAACTGTTCCTAAACCAACACTACTATATTTACTTACATATGATTTAGGATGAATAACATTAGGTACACTATAACCAGCTTTCATAAGTTTATTTATAAGTTTTAATCTTTTTTCATTATTTCCAATTGCAACAAAAGCATATTTATATTCATTAGCAAACTTTCCATATTCATTAATTTTTCCAATTACTTTAAAATCAAATACATTTTTCACATCATTATTATCATCTAAAAAGGATATTTTATCATATTTGTTTTCAAGTTCTGCTGCTTCTGCTACAACTTTTCCATGACCACCAGCACCTATTATTAATAAATTACTCAAAATAACACCCCTAAATTTAAATAATACTTGATCCCTACACAGTAACTGCTACTTCAGTATTCTCTTTTCTATTATAAGTTGGAACAATCTCCTTTATCTTAGAAATTAATAATTCAACATCATCTTTTTCTACTACTTTCTCTAACTCACTGATATGCTTTACTAATTCATCAATATCTGTAAAGGTTGGTTTTCCAATAAAAATCTTTTTATGAGTTGTATTGGTTAATCCTTCTTCGCTCATTAAAAGTTCTTCATAAAGCTTTTCTCCTGGTCTTAAACCAGATATTTTTATTTTTATATCTTTATTAGGTTCGAATCCTGAAAGCTTTATTAAATCATAAGCTAAATCATAAATTTTAACTGGCTTGCCCATGTCTAAAACAAATATTTCTCCACCATTTGCAAATGCTCCTGCTTGCAGTACTAACTTTGTCGCTTCTGGTATTGTCATAAAGTATCTTATTATATTTTTATCTGTTACTGTTACAGGTCCACCGTGTGCAATTTGCTTTTTAAATAATGGTATTACTGATCCATTACTTCCTAATACATTTCCGAACCTTACTGCTACATATTTTGTTTCACTAATTTTATCAAAGGATTGTATTATCATTTCACACATCCTTTTAGTAGCACCCATTACGTTTGTTGGATTTACTGCTTTATCCGTAGAAATTAGTACAAATCTTTCTGCTTTATATTTATTTGCACATTCAACTACATTAAAGGTTCCAAAAACATTGTTTTTTATTGCTTCTAGTGGGCTGTCTTCCATTAGTGGAACATGCTTATGAGCCGCTGCATGGAATATTACATTTGGAGAATAATCATTAAATATTTGATTTAATCTCTTTTTATCCCTTACAGAACCAATTAAAACTGTTAAGTTTATTTTTGGATATTTATATTTAAGTTCATTTTGAATGTCATAAGCATTATTTTCATAAATATCAAAAATAATAAGATTTTTAGGGTTAAACTTTGCAATTTGTCTGCATAGTTCTGAACCTATGGAACCACCTCCACCAGTTACTAAGACATTTTTATTTTTAATATATTGAGCTATTCCCTTCATATCTAGTTCTATTGGTTTTCTGCCAAGTAAATCTTCAATTTCAACATCTTTAATTCCATTTAGAGGAACTTGTCCATCAATTACCTTATATATACTTGGTACAATTTGAACTTTGCAATTTGTTTTTTTACATATATCTAATACTTCTTTTTTCTCTTCTTCATTAATAGATGGAACTGCAATAACTATGTTTTGTACTTCTTTTTCTTTTGCTATTTTTACAATATCTTTTCTAGTTCCTAATACTTTTATCCCAAGTACATTTTTTCCTACCTTATATTTGTCATCATCAACTAAAGCAACTGGAAGATAAGTACTATTTGGATTGTTTTTCATTTCTTTAATTACTAAAGTTGCCGCTTCTCCTGCTCCTATTATTAAAGTTTTTTTCAAATCACATTTATTAGAATTGAAATCTAAAATACTTGTAAATCTATTGTAAATTCTAAAGGATATTCTAAATCCTACTATAAATAGAATACTAAAAGCACCTGATATTATATTTACACCATAGGAAAATCCATGGGCTAACAAACTTGTTAGAATTATTGTAGCTAAATTACCACTTAAACAAGCTCCTATTGTAAGCATAAATTCATCTATACTTGCATAGTTCCATATACTTTCATATAGTTTAAATAAATAAAAGCTTAGTATATATATTAATGTAACTGCTATTGCGACTTTTCCATACCTT
>JAAYPK010000075.1 GCA_012519845.1 Clostridiales bacterium | reverse complement strand
TGCTTCAGCTGTTTTATTAACTTCAACTTTTACCTTTACAGTTAATGAAGATGTATTATTGGTTACAAAAATCCCTTCGTCACTACTAGCTGTACCAACTACTAAAGCATCTCCTGGTCTAGCATTACTAATAGTACCACTTGTAAGTTCTGCCCCGATTGCTTTTCTTCCACTTGCATCTGCACCAGTTGAACTTACCCCAGAAATATCCATTGTTCTATTCACATTAATATATTTTGTAATATAGTCTGTATCATTTTCATCAATTTTTCCGTCAGCATTTGTATCTGTTATTCCATATAAGCCATAAGTGGCAGTGCTTGTACTCAATCTTGCTACATCATAGCTCCAAGTAGGAGTTGTAGTACCATTTCCAACACCAGCTGTAATACTTATTTGTCCATTAGTAATATTAAGTGAAAATGGCTGTTCACCCGAATTTTCTGAAAGAGTTACTGACTTGTTAAAATAAGCATATGTACTTGCAGTAGTCGTAATTAATAGCAAAAGACCAGCAATGATTACTCTTTTCTTTTTGTTCATATCTACTTCCTCCTATTCACTTTATTATATTAAGTATAATATGGATATAAATGCTTTACAATTTATATTCTGATAATTAATATAAAGTTTACCAATTTGCCTTTTATCAAGATTAAAGCACAAAAAAAGTGGAAAATGTTAAAGTTTACCTTTTAAAGCACCTTAATCTTTTCCACTTAATGATTATTTATTTATAAAGTTTCTATCTGCTATTTTTACATAATCTTTTTCATTCATTATACTCTTATAAGCTGGTCTTATAATCTTATCTACATTTGTAAGTTCCTCTAATCTATGAGCACTCCAACCTACAATTCTAGCCATTGCAAAAATAGGAGTAAACATTTCTAAAGGAATATCTAACATACTATATACAAAACCACTATAAAAATCCACATTTGCACTTACACCTTTATATATTTTTCTCTTATCAGCAATTACTTTTGGTGCAAGCCTTTCTACCATAGAATAAAGTTCAAAATCTTCATTTCTATTCTTTTCCTTTGCAAGAGTTTCTACAAAGCCCTTAAATACTTGTGCCCTTGGATCTGAAATAGAATATACAGCATGTCCCATTCCATATATTAATCCTTTTTTGTCAAAAGCTTCTTTATCTAATATCTTACCTAAATAATCTTTTACTTCTTCTTCATCCTTAATATCTTTAACATTAGCCTTTAAATCCCTCATCATTTCTACAACTTTTCTATTAGCTCCCCCATGTTTAGGACCTTTTAATGAAGAAAGAGCTGCCGCAATTACAGAATAAGTGTCAGACCCTGATGAAGTTACAACATGAGTTGTAAAAGTAGAATTATTACCACCGCCATGCTCCATGTGTAGAACAAGGGCTATATCTAAGACTCTTGCTTCAATTTTTGTATACTTTTTATCTGGTCTTAACATTCTTAAAATATTTTCTGCTAGTGAAAGATTTTCATCTGGTCTATGAATATAAAAACTCTCATCACATTCATAATGATTATAAGCATGATAACCATAAACTGAAAGCATAGGAAACTCACTAATTAGCATTAAACTTTGTCTTAATACATTAGGTAAAGAAATATCAGAAGGATTATCATCATAAGATGCTAAAGTTAAAATACTTTTAGTTATTGAATTCATTATATCTTTACTTGGAGCCTTCATTATTACATCCCTTACAAAATTAGTTGGCAGAGAATAACATTTCCCTATTACTTTTTTAAATTCTGCCAATTCATTCATATCTGGTAATTTCCCAAATAACAATAAATACGCTGTTTCTTCAAAACCAAATCTTTCTTCACTTACGAAGCCCTTTACTAAATCAATAATGTCATATCCTCTGTAGTAAAGTTTTCCCTCACACGGAACCTGTTTACCATCTACTTCTTTATAGGAACATATATGAGATATATTGGTCAATCCTGCAAGTACTCCCTTACCATTTTTATCTCTTAATCCTCTTTTAACTCCATATTCACTATATAAATTTTCATCAATAAGTAAATTCTTTTCACATTTTTTAGATTGATTTTCTGTATAATTTGTAATAAAGTCTAAAACTTCTCCCATTTGCCCACCCCACTATTATTCATTATTTATTTAAAATATCCATAAACTCTTCACCTGTTATTGTTTCATGTTCATAAAGATACTTTGCTAATTCATGAAGCTTAGTAATATTGTCAGTTAGTATTTGTTTAGCCTTATCATATTGCTTTTTAACTTCTTCTACTACTTTTTTATCAATTAAGGTTTGAGTTTCATAAGAACATGCTAATGATGTATCTCCACCTAAATATTGATTTGTAACAGTTTGAAGTGCAACCATTCCAAATTCTTCATTCATTCCATAAGTACAAATCATTGCTCTAGCAATTTTAGTTGCTTGCTCAATATCATTAGAAGCTCCAGTTGTAATTGAATTAAATATTAGTTCCTCAGCAACTCTTCCTCCAGTAAATGTAGCAATTTTATTTTCTAGTTCTTCTTTAGACATAAGGAAATGTTCCTTTTCATCTACCTGCATAGTATACCCTAATGCACCAGAGGTTCTTGGTATAATTGTAATCTTATGTACAGGTGCTGAATTTGTCAGCTTCGCAGCCACAAGAGCATGCCCTACCTCATGATAAGAAACAATTAATTTTTCTTTATTAGAAAGAACTCTGTTTTTCTTCTGATATCCTGCTATAACTACTTCGATACTTTCTTCCATATCTGCTTGAGTTGCAAATTTTCTGTTATCTCTCACCGCTCTAAGAGCAGCCTCATTTACAATATTGGCAAGTTCAGCTCCTGACGCACCTGAAGCAGCTCTAGCAATTTGATTAAAATCTACATCCTCAGAAATTTTTATTTTCTTTGCATGAACTTTTAATATTTCTTCACGACCTTTAAGATCCGGAAGCTCCACTGGTATTCTTCTATCAAATCTTCCTGGTCTTAAAAGAGCTTTATCTAAAGCATCTGGCCTATTTGTAGCAGCTAATATTACCACACCTTTTGAACCATCAAAACCATCCATTTCAGTTAATAACTGATTTAAAGTTTGTTCTCTTTCGTCATTTCCACCTATATTTCCATCACGCTTTTTACCAATTGTATCAATTTCATCTATAAAAACAATACAAGGTGCTTTTTCGTTGGCTTGTTTAAATAAATCTCTTACCTTAGCAGCACCCATCCCAACAAACATTTCTACAAATTCAGATCCTGAAATACTGAAAAATGGCACTTCCGCTTCACCAGCAACAGCTTTTGCAAGTAAAGTCTTACCTGTTCCTGGAGGACCAACTAAAAGAGCTCCCTTAGGCATTGATGCTCCTATTTCTCTATATTTTTCAGGTTTATGTAAATAATCTACTATTTCAGTTAATAATTCCTTTGCTTCATCTTCACCAGCTACATCTGAAAATTTAATTCCTGTTGAAGATTTTACATAAATTTTAGCATTACTTTTTCCAAATCTCATGGCACCTGCGCCGCCAGCACCACCCATTGCATCAGCTAATTTCTTGCTAAAAAATTGACCTATTAATATAAATATTGCAATTGGTATAATCCAGCTTAATAAAAACTGTAGTATGGGTGATTGTTTTTGAGGTATTTCCTTTGAAAAAGTTGCCCCTGAATCATATAATCTATCTACTAAATTACTATCCTCAATTCTACCAGTTTTAAAAGTTTCAGTTTTTCCATCTTTTTCTATTGAATAATATATAGCATCATCTTCTATTTTTACTTCTTTTATTTCTTTATTATTTAAATCATTTAAAAATGTACCATAATCAATTTCCTTAACACTTGTTTCCATAATAGCTGGCATTACGAAAGTGTTTAACACAATTATAATGACAAATGCTACTAAATAATAAAATATTAAAGGCTTCTTCACTTTGTTTCTTTTCTTCATATAATCTATATTATCTCCTTTCCTTTTATCTATTAACAATATATTATACTTTTATTTGATAAAAGTCAACCATTGACAAATATCAATTTCCGAAAGTATAATATATGATGTTAGAAGGTGTGGTTATGAATGAAAATGAAAAAGAAAATACATTAATTGCTCTATTTGAAATCTTTCCCTTGTGTCAGAAAATTATTCTTAATTCAATAAACATAAAGAAAGTAGATTTTACCAAAACTCAACTATTTATTATGCTTTCTTTAATTGGTAAACAATATTTAAGTATGACGGAATTATCAACATATATTGCCTCTTCAAAGGAACAGACAACTAGAGCTGTAGCTCCACTAGTTAAAGATGGATATCTAGAACGTTTATTTGATGAAAATAATCGTAAACTAGTATTAATAAGATTAACTCCTTTAGGAATGAATTTCTTAGAATTAGAGAAGGATAATTTAAGAAATAATTTAGAAAAGGCTATAAATAAATTATCAGAAGAAGATAAAAAGGAATTTTGTAGTTCTGTATTTAAAACATTAGAAATACTTAAAAAAATCGAAAAATAGTTTAAGGTATAGAATTGTATATGTTTCAGTTGGACAATCCCTAATATTAACTAAAGAGAGACGGGAGTACAGACGTAATCTCGGACTGGTAGCTTAGCTAGTCCAAGAAAACATCCTCCCCCTCTCTTTTCTTTCTATCATAGCTATAATAAGCGTACTTTTACCAATATTAAGCAAATTAGATACTTCATTATATCCAGGTTTAGTTTTGTATATTTCTGTATATTATGTTATAATTGTGATATTGTTAACATTTGGTAGTTTCTTATACATATTATTTAAATATTAATACTGTAATTAAATTAATTTAGGATGTAAAATGCTAGTTGGACTGATGATTATGCATACTTAGGTTGACAAATTAAAAGGAGGTAATAATATAAAAAGAAAGGTCATAATAATTTTTATATTTATCTTTATTTTATTAACTATTTATATTTTATTTAAATATATATTAGCAGATAAAAATAATAATCTAAATATAGGAACTACTGATGTTGTAAAAATAACAATAATTAATTCAAATACTGAAGTAAAATATAAAGTAATTGAATCTACAGATGAAATAGATAGAATACTATCAACGTTGAATTCAATTAAACTTGGTGATGAGATTGATAATGGATTTAAAGGTTGGAAATACAACATAATAATAGAAAATGTAGATGGAAGTGAAAATAACATTAGTATATCTGGTGGAAAAATATCTACCGAAAATCATGCTTATTCAGTAGATATGAATGATATCAATGAATTTGATGATATATATGATAGTATAAATAGCCCAGAAAATAATATAAATAGTTTGCTGAATAAAATTAGATATTAAGTTATTTATAAATAAATTTAAAATTATAAAAAAGTGTTCACTGTGAACACTTTTTCATTTAAATATCTATTTTTTTCACACTCTCACTAAAGAAATCTGTGATTTCTATCCTCATCTCTTAGTTCTTCTCTCATACCTTACTTTAAATAATTAAAAAATCAAGAAAAACAGGATAAAAATTTAATCTATCACTCTATTAACCAACTCTTTATTTATTATTTCTTCATTATTAATAACTTCTTCTTTGAACTTAATATTA
>JAAYPK010000074.1 GCA_012519845.1 Clostridiales bacterium | reverse complement strand
GAAGCATCTGCACCAGCATTTTACATGATTCCACCAATTGATGATTATGAAAATAACACTGTATATATTAATAAGAAACAAGTTAATAATACAAACTTATTTCCTACTTTAGCACATGAAGCTTACCCTGGACATTTGTATCAAACAACTTATTTTAGCAATACTGACCCTTATCCAATAAGAAAAGCTTTATCTTTTGATGGTTATGTAGAGGGCTGGGCAACCTATGCTGAAATTAATTCATATTCTATATCAGGAATTCAAGATTATAATACAATTAATTTACAAAAAATATTATCTGAGATTAATCTTGCTCTTCCTACTTTACTTGATATATATATTAATTATGATGGTTGGAGCAGAGAGCAAGTTAACACATATTTATCTTCCAATGGATATGATAATTCATTAACTGATTATTTATATAATATATCAATTGCAGATCCTACTAATTATTCTAAATATTATGTTGGATATTTAGAATTTTTAGAATTGCAAGATAAAGCTATGTCTTCACTTAGTGAGGATTTTGAAATAAAAAATTTCAATAAAGTTCTATTAGATGTTGGACCTGCACCTTTTGGAATAATTGAAAAAAAATTGATAAGTTTATTGAAGACAATACTAAAAATAAATAATTAGAAAACAAAAAAGTCTTGGAATGATTTACACAACTATAAACTTCCAAGACTTATCTTTTATTTCTTTTTACATGACCTACCTTTACTTAAATTAAAGTATGTTTCTATTCCAACAATACCATTTTCATTTATTCTATTATCTCGTTGAAATCTAATTACTGCTTTATATGTATTATATCCATATTTTCCATCAATTCCAGACTTTCCAATATCATAACCTAACCATACTAAATATTGCTGAATTGCCCTAACAAAAATACAATTATTAAGCTCATTTCCATATCTTATTTTTGCTATATATGTTGAAAAATCAATGATTATTGGATAATCTCCCTCTTCATAACATAAAATAATGCCTACACAATTATTTAAATTATTTGTGGAATTTCTCCCCCTAATTACATATCCTTTCCAAGCCTCTTCTGATTCCCAGATTGCGTTAAAGGCATCTGTTTTACTTTGAAATGTATTATTTACTACCTTTATCTCCATGCCATTCTTAGCAAAAAAATAGCTTGTGTACCCTTCTATGTTTTTATCATTATTATTTTCTAATTTTATTTTATCCTGTGTATTGATTATCATCAATTTCTTTAAAATAACAGATAAAATATTCATATACCCCTCTTATTTTTTAATATTCTTTTATTTGGATTACTCCCCCTGTCTTTAAAGATTCTGGAACATCAATTATTCTTTGATTGCTAGAACCTCTAAATTTTAATCCTTCTTTCTTTTTTTCCTCTTGAAATGGTCCATCAACTAAAACATCAATGTTTTGTAACAAGTCATTCCATCCATTCTTATCTATATTGTTAATTAAATATTCGAATGTATATCCTGTATAGCACCATACATTTAATCCCGATTTTCTTATTGCTTTAGCTATATATGCAAATTTATCTGCTTGTTCTAATGGGTCACCCCCTGAAAATGTAACACCATCTAACATAGGATTATCTAATATATCTTTAATAATCATATCCATATCCATTAATTCACCATCTGTAAATGAATGAGTTTCTGGATTAAAACAGCCTGTGCAATTATGTCTACATCCCTGGGAAAACAAAACCCTTCTTATCCCTGGTCCATTTACTAAACTTTCATAAACTATTCCTGCTAAACGTATATTTTTGTCATTACTCAATTTTCTTTCCTTCTTTTTTATCTTTATTTCTTATTTCTCCTTCTAGCCAATCAATAAACTGCTTTGCTGATCTTGGAGAACGTCCATTATGCCATTTTTCCCATTTTAATGCTTCTTCATGCAAATAGTCAGTATCTATATCTAATCCTCTACTTTCTACTATTCCATCTACAATTTTTAAGAATTCTTTTTGATCTGGTGCAAAGAAGCTTATTGTTATACCAAACCTATCAGCTAAAGATAACTTTTCTTCCTGATTATCTTTTGAATGAACTTCATCATCTCTATCAGAAAACTTTTCTTGAACTAAATGTCTTCTATTTGTAGTAGCATATATTAAAATATTATCTGGTCTATTTTCAATTCTTCCCTCTAATATTGTTTTTAATGCAGAATAACTGGCTTCATTATCTGCAAAAACTAAATCATCTACAAATATAATAAATTTTTGTTTTTTATGTTTTAACAATCTTATAATTCTAGTAAAATCATTTAATTGTTCCTTATCTACTTCAATTAATCTTAACCCTTGTGTATAAAATTCATTTAATATTGCCTTTACAGTAGATGATTTTCCAGTTCCTCTTGATCCATATAATAATAAATTATTTGAAGGTATTCCAGATAAAAAGTTTTTAGTATTAGTAATTATCTCTTGCTTTTGACTTTCATACCCTATCAAATCTTTTAATCTAATAGGATCTGGTTCTAATATTTCTCTTAAATGACCTTCTTCTTCATTTTCAAATCTTTCCCATACGAAAGCACTAAATGCTGCAGCTCTTCCTGTACCATTTCTCCTATGGAATTCTAATATATATTCTGCTTTCTCTCCCCAGTTATCTTCGTTAATAAATTTAGCTTTAATTCTTTCAAAATCAGTTAAGTTTTTTGGATTATATTTTTCTTCAGAAAGTCCAAAATCTATTAATGAGTTAATTCTATTAATTAATTCTTTATTTGGAGCATACTTAGAAATTAATATGTCTTTAATAACTTTACTATCTACTTCTACAATTCTTCCTAAAAACTCTAATTCATTATTAATACCCGCTACTATAAATTCAGGAATTTCATTACTTTCATCTATACTATTATTAAATGGATTATTACTTAAAAGCATTTCCGATACTATAGCTTCTTTAAATGATAAATTCCTACTTACAGTGAATAAACTACCTATAAATTCATTATAAGCTTTAATACATTCACTTATATATTCACCGCTTGAAATCTTATCCACAAGTATTCTAAATTTATCCCCAATTCCTTCATTAAATATACCTTTATACACACATAAAGAATCTAAATCTAATTTTATTTGCTGTTCTCTCTCCATTTTAATATTTTCCCCCTTTTCAAAAAACCATCTTACTTAACATAAAGCAAGATGGTTTTTAGGACTATGCTCTATAATAATTAATTAAGCAACCCTTTAATATTATTTCACGTTCATCATCAGTAAGCTCACCAAGTTTTAATTCAAATTCCTTCATGTCATTATTAACAACATATGCTTTAACTGAATTACTTTTTTCTTTTATAGCTTGTGCAATATTTGGAACAAATATAAAGTCCCCATTATCAAAGCATATTTCTTTCTCATATATAAAAGGTAACATTCCCCAGTTAATTAAATTCGAGCGGTATCTCTTAGTTGCATATTCCTTAGCAATGTTTGCCCATCCCCCTAAAACTTTTTGACATGATGCAGCTTGTTCACGAGCTGATCCGTCACCTGGTTTTACAGCATATATCGTACTACCTATACCTGTATTTTTGTAATCAACATCTTTAAATGTATCCTTTATTGTATTAATTATTGGAGACAATTCCTCTACAGCTGTTATAGGATCTTCCCCTACTATTCTTGCTTTTTCAGCTTTTTGTATTTCTTTTGCACGTCCAACATAAGCTGGATCCTTACGAGATAATGTAAATTCCGCAAGTCCTAATGGATTAGATCTATAAGATGATGTTTCACCTGATGGTATTAATTCATCTGTTGTTGTAACAGGATCATGAATAACTGATACTACTTTTAGTAAAATGTTGTCAGGTAAAGCTGACATAGCTGGCCAATCTACAATGTTTGGTCCAAACTTTATTTCAACTGATGGATCTGCCTTGCCAATTCCATCATAAACACGGTTATCATATATTGACTTATCAAAGAAGTACTTTGGCTTTGTAAAGTCAACATCTATATCGGTTGCTGCAGTTAAATATCCCTTGTTAGCTGCTGTTGCCGCAATAGAACGTGCATCCATTAATGCTACTGATGCAATTTGTCCATTTGTAATTTTAGATCCTTCTCTATTTGGGAAGTTTCTAGTTGAATGACGTATACTTAGTCCATTATTGGCTGGAACATCACCAGCTCCAAAACAAGGTCCACAGAATGCAGTACGTACAGTAGCTCCAGTAGCCATTATATCTGCTATTCTTCCATTTTTAACAAGTTCCATAAATATTGGTTGAGATGCAGGATATACACTTAATGAAAATTCATCAGCACCTATAGATGTTCCTCTTAATATATCTGTAGCATCACATATATTTTCGAATCCACCTCCAGCACATCCAGCAATTACACCTTGCTCAACATATAATTTTCCATTATGAACTTTATCCTTTAATGTAAATTTAATTTTATTATCTAAACTGATTCCTGCCTTCTTTTCAACATCATCAAGAATATCTAATAAGTTAGCATTTAGCTCTTCAATTGAATATACATTGCTTGGATGAAATGGCATAGCTATCATTGGCTTGATTGTAGATAAATCAACATAAATCATACCATCATAATAAGCAACCTCTCCTGGATTTAATTCCTTATATTCTTCTACTCTTCCATGAATATCAAAGAAGTCCCTAATTGTATTATCTGTTTTCCAAATAGAAGATAAGCATGTAGTTTCTGTAGTCATAACATCAATACCAATTCTATAATCAGCACTTAAGTTAGATACTCCATCTCCTACGAATTCCATAACCTTATTGTTAACATATCCATTTGCAAATACTTCCCCTATAATTGCTAATGCAATATCTTGAGGTCCTACACCCTTTTGTGGCTTTCCTGTTAAATATACTCCCACAACATCAGGCATATTAATATCGTAAGTTTTTTGCAATAATTGTTTTACTATTTCAGGCCCACCTTCACCTATTGCCATAGTACCTAGTGCTCCATAACGAGTATGGCTATCTGATCCTAATATCATTTTTCCACATCCTGCAAGCATTTCTCTTGCAAATTGATGAATTACAGCTTGATGTGGTGGTACATATACCCCACCATATTTTTTAGCACATGAAAGTCCAAACATGTGATCATCTTCGTTTATTGTTCCACCAACAGCACATAAACTATTATGACAGTTAGTTAATACATAAGGAACTGGAAATTTTTCAAGTCCTGAAGCTCTAGCAGTTTGAATAATTCCAACAAAAGTTATATCATGTGAAGTTAATTTATCAAACTTTATCTTTAATTTTTCCATATTACCAGAAGTATTGTGTTCACTTAAAATGCTATAAGCTATTGTATTTTTTGCTGCTTCTTCTTTACCTTTAAACTTACTTCCTACTTTATTAGATAGAATAGCATTAATATCATTACAATCTTCAACTATTTCTTTACCATTTATTAAATATGCACCATTTTTATATAATTTTATCATTACTGCCCCCTACTTATTTCTATTTTTATATTCCTTATATAACTTTACAACTTCTTTATCAAATAAACTTCTCTTTAACTGAACAGAAGTTGATCTTACTAATTCAAGAATTCCATTTGCTTCATCATCAGTTAAAATAATATTGTATTCTTTAAATTTATTAATAATTGCAGCTCTTCCTGAATGCTTACCAATTACGATTTGTCTTTCTAACCCAACAACACTAGGATCGAAAGCTTCATAATTCTTAGGATTCTTAATTGCACCATCTGCATGAATACCTGATTCATGAGCAAACATATTTGTTCCAACAATAGCTTTCCATATTGGCAATTCTCTTCCTGATGCTCTAGATACATATTCACAAATTCCTCTGAATTTTGTTGTATCAATATTTACATCTAATCCATATACATATTTTAATGCCATAATAACTTCTTCTAATGCAGCATTTCCTGCTCTTTCACCTAATCCATTTACGGTAACACCCACATGGCTGGCTCCGCCTCTTATTCCAGCAATAGCATTTGCAGTTGCCATACCAAAATCATTATGAGTATGCATCTCTATATTAAAGCCTGTATTTTTATATAAATACTCAATATCCTTTTCTAATCCAAAAGGTTCTTTTACTCCAACAGTATCACAATATCTAAATCTATCAGCTCCTGCTTCCTTAGCTGCTTTCATAAATTTAATTAAAAATTCTTTATCTGCTCTAGATGCATCTTCTCCATTAACAGATACATATAATCCATTTTTCTTGGCAAATTCAACTGATTTTACCATGTTTTCCAAAACCCATTCTCTTGATGTTTTTAACTTATTTTTTATATGAATATCAGATACTGATATAGAGATTGCTACTGCATCAACACCACAATCAATTGATTCTTCAATATCAGATACTACTGCTCTGTTCCAAGCCATTATGCTACTTTTCAGATTTCTCTTAACAATTTCTTTAATTGCTTCTTTTTCATCTCCACCCATAGTTGGTATTCCAACTTCTAATTGATCAACACCTAAATCGCTTAACATTTCAGCAATTGCTATTTTTTCTACATTTGAAAAAACAACCCCTGCTGTTTGTTCTCCATCTCTAAGGGTTGTATCTACAATATATATTTGTCTACCATTTTTAGTATCATTAACAGTCATGAAAATCCCCCTCTTAAAATAATGAAATCTATATAATGAAAATAGTTGTCCAAAAAATAACTATAAACTCGTTTTTTACCTCTACATTTTATCATAGAGCCACTAAAATAACAATATAAATTTGCCTCATTTTCAACTTTTCTGCAAGATAACCTTAACTTTCTTTCAATAATCTTTAACTTATTTGGTTAAAATTCAATTTACCTTTTAATTATTGCAAGTTTTTCTTAAATTCATTCAAGTTACATTGTAAATAAAAAAGAGGGATGATATAAGTTTTGTGTTGTCCATTTAAAGGCTAAAAATACCACACAATCTTTTATCATCCCACCTAGAACAATAGAGTATATACTAATAACTTCTCTTATTTAAGGCTAGTTTTTATACATATTTAAATTAGTACCAGTATGTGTCATTCTATCATTTCTTTCTGCAGCTTTTCCTGCTCCAAACCTTTCATCTAAGCTTAAATATCCTGTTACTCTTGATATTCCTTGAATATTCGTACTTCCACACTTTGGACAGCTTGATTCATTATTTTGTAAACTTGTTCCACATTCCTTACAATATCTTATATGAAAATTAATACCCATATAACTTATATTAGTATATTTATATGCATAATTTAATATTTTCATTATACATTCCCCAGTAGGATTATCATCAACTTCTATATAGCTAATATGACCTCCATTACAAAGTTTATGATATGGCGCTTCAATATTAATTTTATCTTTAATAGATATATTAAAACCTACAGGAATATGGTAACTATTTGTATAATAGTCCTTATCTGTTACACCTTTTATTTTTCCAAACATTTTTTGATCTTGTTTTATAAATTTACCCGAAAGTCCTTCTGCAGGTGTTGCATATGTACTCCAATTAAGCTTTGTTTCTTCTGTAAATTTATCTAATCTTTCTCTAAGGTGTGTTATAATTCTTAATCCTAATTCTCTTGAATATTCATCTTCTCCATGATGCTTTCCTGTTAGAGCTACTAATGTTTCTGCTAATCCTATAAATCCTATTCCCCAAGTTCCTTGTTTTAGAATTGGTTCAATAGAATCTTGTTGGCTTAATCCTTCTGATCCTTTCATTAAGTATTGACCAGCTACAAAAGGTAAATCACGCACTTTAAGTTTCTTTAAAACATTATATCTATGCATTAATGATTCTTTAGCTAAATCAATTCTTTTATCAAAAATTTCAAAGAATTTATCAATATCTTTTTTTGCTTGAATCCCTATTCTTGGAAGGTTTATAGTTGTAGGAGCTATATTTCCTCTTCCCTTACATCCTGGTTCTCCATTAACATTTTTCATTAAATAAGTTCTACATCCCATGGTTGCAGGCATATATCCCTTATCATAATACTCTTTATTAAAATCGGCATCTATATTCATAAATGTAGGATTCATTCTCTTAGCTGCAACTCTGCATGCTAATTCATATAAATAATAATATGGATCCTGTTCTTCCCTATTTACGCCTTCTTTTACTCTGAAAATTATATTAGGGAAAATTGGTTGTTCACCTTTACCAAGACCTTTTTCATATTCTAATAAAAATACCTCACAAACTAAAGCTGCATCCTTAGAATGTGGAATACCAATATTAACAGAACTAAAAGGAACTTGCGATCCTGCTCTTGAATGCATAGTGTTTAAATTATAAACCACACCTTGCATAGCTTGATGTACTCTTTCATTTAATTTCTTTTCTACCAATTCATCTAATTTACTTTCATCAATTCCAAGTTCTATATATTGTTCTCTAATCTCCTGCCTTGTTGGTTCGATAAATATAGACATATCATTATCAAAATCAGGGTGAGATTGTCCACCAAACATATCATTTTGAGTTGATTGTAAAAGTATACATGAAAGTTCAGCAGCAGTTTCAATTCTTTTAGGAGGCTTAATTGTACCATATCCTGTATTAAATCCACTTTCTAACATTTCTCTTGTAGGTATATGCAAACAATTTGTAGTTAAATTGTAACTATCTAAATCATGATAATATAAATCTCCTGTTTCATGTGCTTTAGATAAATATTTAGGCATTTCAGCTAAGTTATGCCACTTATTAGATTCTGAAGCAATTCTAAGCAACTTAGAACTGAAATTATTTCCCACATTAGCATTATCTCTATCTGTCTCTATTCCAATTTGCTTAATAGCTTTCATTAAATCTGATTTAATGTCTCTTACTTTTGTTCTCTCTACTCTATAACTTGAATAACTTTCTGCAATTTTTTTATATCCACTATCTTTTAATGCTTTTTCAACTAAATTTTGAATTTCTTCTACTGAAATTTGCTCTTTCTCAGTCATTTCAATATAGTTTGTTACCTTTTGAACTGCATCAATTATTTGACTTGTTTTCAGCGCTAATCCCTCTTCATTTGCTGCGCCTTTAATAGCATGAGATATCTTTCCGGCATCAAATTCAACCCTTCTGCCATCTCTTTTTACTACATATAGCATTATCATCACCCTCGTATACAATATATAGTACCCAAATGGGTACTAAGTTATTATACTTCAATAACATTTAATATAAAACTGTCATATCTTTTGATTAAATTAATATATCTATATTTATTACTATTTATGTCCTGTTTTCTCTTCTTTTTACCTTTTTAATAAGAAAGCAGGAATTTATTTATTTTATTTTTTATTTTTAAAAATATATGCCTAGATTCCTACAATCACGCCACTTTCACTAATGTTTTACTATATCATTTTTTTATATTAATAATAGTAAATTTTTTATGAACTATATGTTTATTGAAAATAACTTGTGCAACTATATCAATAGTGATAGAATAAACATTATCAAAACTGATAATGTTACTATATATCAATAGTGATATTAAATTGGAGGATTTTTATGGAAAAGATAGCAATTTTAACAGATAGTGCTTGTGATTTAACAGAGGATATAATAAAAAAATACAATATTAAACTTGCACCATTTAGAATTATATATAAGGATAAAGAATATGAAGATAAGATTACAATTACTTCTGATGAAGTATATGCAAATCTTGTGAATGAAATTCCTACAACTTCTTTACCCGCTAATGATAGAATAGATAAAATTTTGCAAGATTTAGTAGCAGAAGGATACACTCATGTTATAGCAATTAATATTTCTAGCAACCTGTCTGGAACACCTAATTCAATTCGTTTATTACTTGACAACTATCCTAATTTAACCTCTCATGTTTTTGATACAAAAACATTATCTCTTGCAGAAGGTGTTATTGTATTAGAAGCAGCAAAAATGCTTG
Organism: Clostridiales bacterium; assembly: GCA_012519845.1. Taxonomy (GTDB): domain Bacteria; phylum Bacillota; class Clostridia; order Clostridiales; family Clostridiaceae; genus Clostridium. Next base: position 11,784 of record JAAYPK010000074.1, on the reverse strand, counting down.
AAAAAGGAGCTTCATTTGACGAAATAGTTAATACATTACCATCATTAAGGAAAAAAAGTCATTTATTTTTCACCCTAAATACGTTGGTATATTTAAAAAAAGGTGGTAGAATTGGAAAGGTGGCAGGTACTGTAGGTGAGATTTTAAAACTTAAACCTATAATTACTGTTACTGATGAAGGTGTTTATGAAACTTATTCTAAAACAAGAGGTAGAAAACAATCTATTGCAAAGCTATACGAAATTTTAGACAACTATCTTGAACAAGGGAAATGTAATGTTTGGATTGTGGAAGGTGATGCTAAAGAAGATTGTTCTATTATGTACAATAAACTTAAAGATGATCCAAGGATAAATAAACTTGACACCATAACCTTAAGCCCTGCATTAGGTGTTCATACAGGTCCTGGATTAATTGGATTTGCAATATATGAGGTTTAATTATGAATGAATTTGATTCTCTTTCTTCTAAAGAAATTAGAGAAGAAGAAAAAAGATTATATGAGGAGTATAAACAAAAATTAGCTACATTAAAAAAGGTGCAAAAAGAAAAAGAATCTGTTGGTCAAGTATTTACTAAAGGATTACTTCCTATTTATGTACTTTATATATTAAGTATTGCTCCTTCTAATGGTAATGATATATCACACAAAATTGGTAAACATACAAACGGTTTATGGATACCAAGCACCGGCGGAATTTACCCCTTATTAAAAAAATTTGAAAAAGAAAATTTAATAGTAGGTGCCTGGGATAATCCTGTAAAAAAGTTTCAAAAGATATATAGGTTAACAGAACAAGGAAAACTTGAATTTGAAAATAAGAAAAAACTTTTAAAGCCTAAAATTGAAGAATCTCTTCAAGTTTTTCAAATAATATATCAAGATATTTACACTAAGAAGAAATAGGAGGTAACATGGAAATATTAAAAGATTGGCAAAGTCAATTATTTGAATTAATAAGTAGCTTACCAGGAAATTTTATTGAAACAATAACAAATCCTTTATCAATTTTTACTATTGTAGGAATTATAATTATATTATTTATTCTATTTAAAATTAAAAAAGTTCATTTTACTTCTACTATGATTACAAGAATAGCTATTGCTCTTGCTCTTGCTACTGTTTTAAAGATATTTAGGATTTATCATCTCCCTCAAGGAGGAAGTATTACCCTTGGAAGTATGGTTCCAATCTTAATAATTGCATTTTTGTATGGTCCCTTAATAGGTTCACTTACAGGCTTTATATACGGAATAATTACTTTATTTATGGATCCATTCATTTTAAGTCCTGTTCAAGTACTATTTGATTATCCACTTCCTTTTTTAGTTTTAGGGGTTGCAGGATTCTTTAAAAATAAAAAAGTATTAGGAGCTTTTATTGCTATATTTTTAAGATTTGTTTGTCATTTCATTTCTGGAGTAGCCTTTTTTGGCTCATATGCCCCGGAAGGAATGTCAACAGAATATATTCCTTAACTGTAAATGGATCATTTATAGCTATTGAGGGGTTAATTTGCTTAATAATTATTAAATTTCTTCCCTTTGAAAGAATAAATAAAGAGTTATAAATTCTTTTTAAAAAAAGATATCTCAAAAGGAGATATCTTTTTTCCTTATTCACAAGATATTGCACTAACAGGACAGCTTAATTCAGCATCCTTTGCCTCATCTTCTTTACTTGATGGGACCTCATCTACTATAGCATGAGCTTTTCCATCATCACCTAACTGAAAAACTTCTTCACATATTGATGGACATAATCCACATCCAATACAAGTCTCTTGATCTACAATTGCCTTCATACTCATCTTCCTTTCTAACATAAATTGGCACACATTATATTATGTTCAAAGGAACGACTTTTTATTAATATAAACCTTCAAATATTAATGAAAACAATGAGCTATTTTTTGAATATTCTTCTGCACTTCCATTTTCTAATGCTTCAGTAAATTCTAAATCAATTGGAAGTTCTCCAATTAAAGGTATTCCTAAATATTCTGCTTGTTCTTCTGCAGATTTTTTACTAAACACTTTAAGTTTTTTCTCACAGCCATCACAAACAATATATGACATATTTTCTACAACGCCTTTAATATTTACACCTATTTTTTGTGCCATAATAACTACCTTCTTAACTATCATAGACACCATATCTTGAGGTGTTGATACTATTATTAAATCCTTTATAGGGAATTGTTGCATTACTGTTAATGCAATATCACCAGTTCCAGGAGGCATATCAATTAACAAATAATCTAAGTCTCCCCATTCTGTATCAACATACATTTGATTTAATACTCCTGTAATTACTGGTCCTCTCCAAATAACAGGCTGATCCTCTTGTTGTGTTATTAAATTTAATGACATTACCTTAATTCCACTCTTTGTAACTACCGGTTGAAACTTTACTGTATTTTCATCTATAGGCTCAATTGAAGCTCTTTGCGTGTTTATCCCAAAAAATCTTGGCATTGATGGTCCAGTTATATCTGCATCTAATACACCTACTTTATATCCTTTTTTACTTAAAATAGATGCCATTACTCCAGTAATTGTAGATTTACCAACTCCACCTTTACCACTAATAACTCCAATAATATTTTTTATTTTCCCATGCTTAGGATACACCTTTATTGAACATGATGTTCCACCTTTAGAATTACATGAATCTTTACTTGAACAATTATCACAATTACTCATTTTAACTACCTCCTTAAACTACCAATTGGCAGGTTTTTCATTTGGTTCACTAATATTTATATTCCAATTTTTATATTCATAATTACATTGAATATAATATGTCTCATATACTTTATTTACTCTATCATCTACAGTTATTGTAGTTTTAAATACTTTACTACTATAACCCTTATTCTTAACAGTAATTATTGTATTAAACTCTGCTGCATTATTATTAATTAATTCTGTTCCGTTTATTTTGTCATTAATCTCCTTTTTAAATGTTTCTAAATCAACAGAAAACATATATTTTAAACAATCTACATCTCCTGCAATGTCTATTCCCACCTTATTATCCCCAGTATTCAGAGATTCCTTTTTTAAATCAAGTACCTTTAATATAGAATCATAATAAACTGCTTCAAAATCCCTTGGTTTTCTTACAAATGAAAGATTTTGCAAAATAGTTTCATCTAGATTGTTAGAAATTTTGTAAGCTTTATTATCATCATAGAAATTCCCAACACCCTTGTCATCTAGATAAACAACATAATTATATTTTTTAACCTCATCACCTATATGAATTTCAAAAACATAATCAGTATCCAAGGAAGTTTTTTCACTACATATACTTCCTTTTTTTAAAATATCATATATATCAGATATAGCATTTGTATCCGTTACAACAAAACTGAAACCTGCATCCCTAGCACTTTGAATTATAATTTTATCTATTTTATTTTCTTTTATATAATTAAAATCTTCATTTCTAAAACCCAACTTCACCATGGTATCATCAATTATAGAACATCCTGAAAATGAAGTAATTATAACTATTACTAAACAAAATAATATAGTTCTAGTTTTTTTCAACCTTCTTACCTCTTCCTTTAAATTTATCAATATTAAACAATACTATACCTAAAATTAAAGCAACTATAGAAATAATCTGTGATGTTGATAAAACACCCATTCCCCCTCTTGGATCATTTCTTAAGAATTCAATTAAAAATCTTCCTATACTGTATATTATTAAATATAAAGAAGTTATTTTTCCATTTTTATTGTTTTTTGTTGCATACAAAAATAATATTCCTGCTAAAACAAAATCAAAAAATGATGAATATAATTGTGTAGGATGAATATGTATTCCTGAAGGTGCTAATGAATCTGCTGGAAATTCAACTCCCATAGTAAGCTTTGTTTCTGCACCGTAACAGCACCCAGCTAAAAAACATCCTATTCTTCCAAAGCCTTGTGCAAGTGCAACTGTTGGCATTGCCAAATCTAATACTTCAAGTACATTCCATTTTTTTATTTTGCAATAAATAAGCACACCTAAGGCTCCCCCGATTATTGCACCATATATAACAAATCCATTACCTATATCTAAAAGAATTGATGGATCATTTAATATACTTTTTATTTCCACTAATATATATAAAAGTTTTCCACCTAAAACACCAGAAATAACAGCAGTTACAATTAAGTAAAATATATTATCCTCATTATAGCCTTTCTTTTTAGCCATCTTTGTCATAATAATACCTGCAACTATTATTCCAATAGCTATCATAAGTCCATAGCTATAAAACTTAATACCAAAAATCTCAAATAAAACCTTTCTCATCAAAACCTCCACTTTTCATCCAAATTATTAGGAGAAGCTTATTAGCTTCTCCTATTTTACTTAATTATAATACTTTAACTTATTATTGGCAACGAGATTATTTCATAGGTACAACTACTGTTGACTTTTTATAATCATAGAACATAAGCCAAAATCCGTTTCCATCACCTGAATTCATCCATGTTACAAATCCAGTTTTTCCTGCATAAGGCTGGTCATCTATATCTTTTCTTCCTGGCACTCCGTAAACTATATATTTAAGTTCACCTTTATTATCACATTTATACCCCATTAAGAAATGTCCATACTTCTTAATATATGGATAATAATTAATCATAGGATAGTATGCTATAGTGTATTTATTATAATTTGATATATTAAGCATATCATCTAAAGAATTAACATTTACCTTATACCATTTACAAAATCTTATATCTTTATATCTATCTTTTATCTCTTCAAAATCTTTAGCTACATCTTTAAAGAATAATCCTATTCCTCCTCTTAATTCAAAATTATAAGGATCTATTTCTTTTGATTCTTCTATTCGTTTTTCATATTCATTAAAATCTACAATTATATTTTCTCTTCCATCAATATACTTTTTACAATGATGATCATCATTTTTATCCTTATGGCATACTTTGTATTCTTCACTATAGTTTATTTTTTCATCAACACATTTTTCAGTGCATTTTTTCTCTTTCATTTCTTCTTTTTTATATTCTTTATGTTCTTGACACTCTTTCTCTTTCTTTTTTTCTTCTTTAATATATTCTTTTTCTTTCTCTTCTTTCATACATTCTTTTTCTTTTTTATGGCAATCCCTGTCTTCTTCCTTTACACACTCTTCTTCTTTTTTGCACTCTATTTTCTTTTCTTCTTTTTTCTTTTCTTCTTTTTTCTTTTCTTCCTTCTTTTCTTCCTTCTTACATTCCTTTTCTTTTGGATATTCTTTTTTAACAATTACTTCTTCATCTTTACATTTTAGTATTTTTAAGCTTTTCCAGTCTTCCTTGGCTTCTTCACCATTCATAAAGCCATACATAACAAATACCGGCTCTTTATCCTTTTTGGAACATACTGCTGCTCCAGATATCTTAGAACAAGATAATTCCATACCAGCAATATTATTCACATAATACTCTTTAGATTTTTCACCTTTTCCCCCTTCATCTATTTTCAAGGAGCCTAAATCTACTATCTGTTTCATATCCTTCTTATAGCAGATAAGTACTACGGAATAGTTTTCTTCCTTTTTTAAATTTTGAGCATAAAAGGATATTTTACATTTATCTCCTTTTGCTTCAATTTTAGCGTAACCTGACATTGCCTTTTCTCCAGATGAAGAGTGAGTTTTCTCATCCTCCTGTAAAATTATGAAATTTCTATACAATTTATTATGTGCCAAGCTCCTATTCCTCCACATATATTTTTTCAATTAATTATATGCAAAAGAGATATTAATATATGCTACTTAATATCTAAAATAGCATCAGACAATTCTGCAAATTCTTTAAGTGACAATGTTTCACCTCTTCTTTTACAATCAATACCTGAATTTTCAAATGCCTTTTCTAATTTTTCTTTAGGAATTCCTAAAAATTTCACTCCATTCCATAATGTTTTTCTTCTCATATTAAAAGAATTTCTTATTATATCAAACATTAACTTTTCATCTTTAACCTTAACTGCTGGCTCCTTAAGTTTATCTAACCTAATAACAACTGAATCTACCTTAGGTCTTGGTATAAAGCAAGTAGGTGGAACCTTTCTAATAATTTTTGTATTACAGTAGTATTGAACAAATAAAGAAAGAGACCCATATTCTTTTGAAGAAGGCTTAGCATCTATTCTTTCTGCTACCTCCTTTTGAATCATTATTGTAAGATTTTTAAAGTTGTATCCTTCTTTAAGTAATTTTATAATTATTGGAGTAGTAACATAATATGGTAAGTTTGCGACAAGCTTTACACTTTTTTCATCTCCTATTATCTCTTTAAAATCAACCTTTAAAGCATCTTTATGAATTAGAGAAAAATTATCATTACCTCCAAGTTCTCCTTCTAATATAGGAATCAAATCATTATCTAGTTCAATTGATACTACTCTTTTAGCCTTTCTCAACAGTTGTGCAGTTAATGTCCCAACTCCAGGTCCTATTTCAATTATTAAGTCCTCTCTAGTTACATCTGCACCATCAACAATATCATTTAATACTGATTCATCTATTAAAAAATTTTGTCCTAAACTCTTAGAAAATTTAAAGTTATACTTTTTCACTAATTCCTGTGTTTTGTAATCTTCTATATTCATAAATTAGTCTCCTATTTGAATTTCTATTTCTTTTATAGCATTTATAAACTCATCTTTTGTTATTCCATAATTATTTAATCTTGAAACCATTTGATTTGCATTTCCATATCCAATACCCAATTCTTTACCTAAAATTATTCTTCTTTTTTTAGAATCCTCATAACCAGTTAATTTGAAATGATACATGTCCTGCATATTAAAGAAATCATTCTTTTCTTCTAATGTGACTTTTGCATTCTCTAAAGCCTTTATTATAACTTCTGGATTTGCATTTTCAACACCAATATCTCCATCCCTAATTCCATCCTCTTGGGCAATATATGCATGCTTTATTCCTTTAACTCTTTTTGCAATTATTTTTCTTATCTTTTCTCCAGCAAAATCAGGATCTGTTAATACTATTACTCCTTTTCTTTTTTGAGCTTCCTTTATTCTATCTATAACTTTAGCATTAATTCCAAAACCTCCCACAGCAATCATTTCTGCATCTACTGCCTGCTTAACTGCTGCTATATCGTCTCTCCCCTCAACTACTATAACTTCTTTTATCAAAATAATACTTCCCTTCTTTAATATAAAATAAAAAAATCGCCAAGGCGACTTTTGGAGCCGTCGATTTTTTAACACGTACTGGATTTTCAGAGCTGCCGTGGAAAAGTCCAGGCGCATATACTTTTCTTTTTTATTCTTCAGACAAATAATTTAAAATTTGAATTACACAAATTAAAAATTAATGTAATTTTCTAAATAATAAAAAGCTATATATGAACATTATTATGTCCCTTATAGCTTATTATAATATATCTAATGCAAATTGCGAATACTTTAGGATATCACACGTTGCAATCAAACAAAGTAGTTCACAATATTTAACTATATCCACTAGATTTTTACATCTCAATTTTTTATCTTTATTAAGTTTTTTAATTATACTGTTTATTTGATTTTTCACTGTACTTTCACTTTTATATAACTTATGAGCTATTTCTGTTCTTTTATACCCATTTTCAACATGCTCCAGTATTTCCTGCTCAGCCTTTGAAAGTATTGAAAGTAGCTCTTTTCTCCTTAACCTATAATACTCATCAGCCAGCATTTCATATATATATCTTTTTTCATCTAAATTATAAGCAATCTTTTCAACTTGAGATAGTTTACCTTTTTCTATTATATTAAAAAAACCTAAGTAAAAAATATTATTAATAAACTCTTTGTCAAAATAATCTATTACCAATAAAATCTTATACTTGTTTTTTCTATGAATATATTTATTAAGCTCAATAATATCATTATGTCCAGTATCATCATTTTCAATAAATAAAACTATTACTTTAAAATCTTTTTTATCTATAATATCACATATATTATATATTTCATTCATTCTTGCTATATTTACTTTAATGTTCTCCTCTTTAAAAAATCTTAACTTAATATTGATTTCTCCATTATCAATTAATAATATATTAAAATTACTCATTTCTTTAATTTAATATACATCTCTCTTAGTAAAAATAAAGAATGAACAAATGTGAAATACTATAAAATAAACTGCTAATATACATAATGAAAATCCCATAGTTGTCCCATTAACTGTAGGACTCATATCAATATACTGAATTATATCCGTATTTGTAAATAAGGAATATTTTATCCACTCAAACTTATCAGCTAAATACATAGCTAAGCTTGGACCTATTAATAACATCCCCATTGATATTGTAATTGCAATAGAACTTGATTTAATAATGACTGATACCATAAATGCTAGCGATATATAAATAATTAATTCTAATAATATAGATAAATAATTTTGTAATAAATAAATAATTTGTGATTTTTCTACAACTTCACCTTGATTAATCACCAAATTTATTTGGTTACTAAAACTTAAATCATAAAAAAACAGATTAACAATAAAAGAGGTTATTAACATTATTAATGTTAATAAAGCACCCCAAATAACTACATGTATATACTTTGATAATAGCACTTCCCATCTTTTTGCTTTTCTAATTAATAGTAATTTAATTGTTCCTTGTGAGTATTCTCCTGCTACAGATTCAGATGCTATTATTAATGACAAAATGATTACTATTACACTTAAAATTGAAGAATCCGTCATTGCTTTCCAAAGAGATCCCTCAAAATGTGTTGAAACATCATTATCTAGAGCATACTTATATAGATTTACCTGATCTTCCATTTCACTTTTTATATCATCTGGCAACCCGTCTCCTTGAAGTTGTATTTCGGTTGCTTCTATTTGGTTTTTAGCAACTTCTCTCCAATCCGAGTCATTTTTGCTAAAATTATGAATAACTATGCTTTCAACAACAACTGCTACAATGATAACTAAAATAAAAATCCAAACTTTCGGACTACTTTTAAATTTCATATTTTCATTTTTAATTAGATTTAATTGATTAACCAACCTTATCTCCCCCCGTTAACTTGATGAATTTGTCTTCTAAACTCTCAACTATAGGAGAAACTCTATATACATTTATATTATTTTTTACTAATGTTTCTACCACCTGTGCTGTCATATCTTTAGTCATAGAAATTATAATAGAGTTATTCTCACCCTTCTTACTTTCTCCTGCTTTAAGAACTGCTAATGCTTTTTCCACACAATCAACTTCAATTAACATATCTATCTTATCTTCGTGAACTTGTTCATTACTAATACTATACTCACTTATTTTTTCACCAGATTGTATTATTACTACACTGTCACACATTAGCTCTATTTCAGATAATAAATGACTTGATACTAATATTCCTATATTCTCTTCTCTTGCAATTTTCCTAAGATATTGTCTTATTTCTCTTATTCCTGACGGATCTAATCCATTTGTAGGTTCATCAAGTATTAATAATGAAGGTTTTTGCAAAAGAGCTTGAGCTATACCAAGTCTTTGCTTCATTCCAAGAGAGTAAGTTTTAACTTTATCATGTATTCTATTTTCTAATTTTACTAATTTAACAATTCTGTCTATCCTATCTTTAGGAACAAAATCTCCCATTCTAGCAAAATGTAAAAGATTATTGTATCCAGATAAATTCTTGTACATTTCAGGTGTCTCAACAATAGCTCCTACTTGACTAACAGCTTCAGTATAATTATCTTTAATAGAACTATTATTTATGAAAATATTTCCCGAACTCATTTTAATAAGCCCAACTATCATTCTTATTGTAGTAGTTTTACCTGAACCATTAGGTCCTAAAAATCCTACTATTTCACCTTCTTTTACATTAAAGGATAAATTATTTATTATTGTTTTTTTACCAATTGTTTTACTTACATTTTCTACAATCAATATATTCTTCAATTTAATCACCTCTTTTTAATATATAATTTAAAATTATTTGTGAATCATAACATCTTATATTTTTGATTTTAAATACTTTTTCACAATTATTTGCCAAATAAAATATTCTTAATGAAGATACTTTTAATTTTTTTTGTATATTATTTTGTACTACTTCTACGCAATGAATTTGTTCTATAGGTAAATATATATCTGTTTTACTTATAAAGCATTTTTCAAAAATTAATATATTTTCTGCGTAGGAAAACTTTGTATTTTTATATTGATAAAAAGATATAAAAAATAGTAATCCTGCTAGTAATAACAATATATATGTGGTATCTAAATAATTAAACTTCATGTTTAATAAATATATTATTATTAATGAAAATAAATTTCTTATTACTATTAATATTAATGAAATATATGGGAACCTAATTTCTTTCCTATTTGAAAAATTAAAATTAAGCCAATCTTGTATAATTTCTTTTGCTTCTTTATAATTTATTATTGGGAAAATTGTCAATGAAATATTTTCTGAAGAATTATTTTCACCTTCTATAAATATAGATGTTACTCCTAATAAATTTCTAATTATAGGTGTATATAATCCCATAGAAATGATATTATTACAACTTAATACAAGTTCTTTTTTATCAACGATTCCATATGATATTTTTAAATTACAATCATCTTTAATAATCGTAAATCCCCAATATTTAATAAGATAAAATAATACAGAAATAATTCCTAAACAAAACACCATCAATAATATGTTCCATATTCTTATTTTAACAACAGAATCAATAAACCAATCATAAAGTCTGGTTATTGAATTTAAATCCAATAAATCAACAAAATCATCTAGGAACAGGTATATACTCATAGGAACAGTAATCCAAAAACTTGATGTTAGTGCCGCAAATAACATCTTTTTTATTGATATTTTCCAAACCGCTCTAATATCAGAACTATTTTTTTGCAATCCATTATCCGCCTTATCTTTCATAAGTAAAGAATATATCCTATTTAGCTCTTTATCAGAAATAGCTATAAATTTAATTATCTTCTTAAATTCCTTATTTCCATATAGTTCAATATCCAATTGTTTACTGTTAAGTAATCGAAGAAGTAATCTAGAATTCATTTTTACATTCTGTACACATTCACTTTTTAACATATACTGTTTTTTATTTATCAATCCTGTTAATAAATATATACTTTCATCTTTTATATAATACTTAAATGATATCCATTTGGAAATTCCCTTTATAAATGCTATTATCTGAATAATTATAGTGATTAACATTAATTTATCAAAAGTAAATATATGATCATCAGACTTGTAAAAAATATATATTGGAAAATTTATTTTAAGTATCCATTGAATCATATAGTAACAAATAGTAATTTTGTTTAATCTAATATATCTATTTTTCATTATTTTTTTATTGTCTATCAGATTAATTTCCATTATATTTAACCTCAATTATACTTAATATATTTTCTTTAATATCGTTTGCAACTTCAAAATCTAACCCTTCAATTTCATGAGAAGATGCTCCAGTAGCAAAAACAATATTAGCTAGTTTGTATCTATTTAATAAAGGACCGTTAATTATAGTAATATACTTGATTTGTTTTATTGGAATAAATGTTTTCTTTGTTATGAACTTTCCTTTCCTTATGATTATATAATCTTTATTGATAGTGTAAAAAGTATATTTGTATCTATTAATATCAATTACTAATAATTCAGTTATAAACATAATAAATGATAAGAATATACTTAAATAATTTATATATATATTCCAATCCCAAAAACAAATTGCTAAATAT